>JBAXBD010000067.1:0-15421 GCA_037142165.1 Schlesneria sp.
ATACCGAAATCGAAGGTCGCTCCGATCTTTCGTCTGGTCAATTGTTCGACCATCGCTTCTCGAAGGGAGTTTTCGGAATTCGACAAGACAAGATCGGGCTGAGGCTGAACTTGCTCAAGTGCCGGATGTGCAAAATATTTGACGGCGCCGGTACCAAGCTGGTAGGGGGTTTGGCTCCAATAAGACATCTGCAATGGGCTTTTCGTCGCAAGCGAGGTGAAGCCGATTAACTTGGGGAAAGTGGTCATCGCCAGTTTTGCAGCGGGTGTTCCGGTTGAAGTCGCAATCAGGAAATCAAGAATGTGCTGGACATTTTGAGCGAAAAATACAGGATGGCTGGCGAGAATGAAGTCTTGATTCACAGGTGGTTCATCTTCGGATCGGGACGTGAAGACCTTGATCGCCATCCCTCGAACATCGGGATCACGGTCATCAAACGAACGTCCGTTTGAGAATCGGATGAACGCTCGATAAGTACGGGCCTCTTGAAACAGGCCGACGTTGTAAGGGGCGGGAATGTCAGATGCGATTTGAAATGCTGCCCAGACTCCCCCATGTTGCTTGGGGTGTTCGCCACGCAGTTTGGGTCCTGGAGTCAGACCGTGAACCTTGAGATGCAATTCTCGCAGGTTTTTAATGGCCTCAGCTTCACCAGCAGGAGGGTACTCCTTACCGATTTGAAATCCGCCGGTAGACGAGCCAGTTGCATCAGTCGACATAGTAGGACTCGAAAGTAGAGTTCATTGATAAGACAAGGCGAAATAGACCGGATTCGATGATTGACTTCGAGTTGCCGTCAATTGACATGTGGCTTGGGTGCATCGGCGCGTCCCTTTCGAGCGGCCCAATAGACCAGCGCTCGAGCATGCCCCAATGAGGCATGATTATCGGCTTGCAGTCCGCTCCAAAGTCCGGTTGTCGCCAGTGGAAGAGCGACGCAAGGATGAGTGCGGTTCGCGTCGAGTTCCAAAACGTCAAGCTCGTCTGTGGTCAAAACCTGGTTCAGATGCAATTCGGCAACGTCCAACCAGGGGAACCGTTGAGGATCCCAGATGCCCGTACAATTGACCGCTTCGGGATCATCACCAGGCCGCAACTGGACCTGCAACAGATAGTTCAGCCCTCCGTGTGTGACTCGCTGGAGAAAGTCCTGTCGCTTAAAGTCGTGTGCGCGAAAGTCATCGTCCAGCTTTGGATACCAGGTGATTCCGTTCGGTTTCCAGCTTTGAGGATAGAGCCCTCGTTCCGGGCCGCGGTCGCCGTTGATCAACCGATAGCGGAGATAGTGCATTGTCCCGCTTAAGTCGGTGAATTCGTAGCAGATTTGCGAGTGATAATAGAAGTCTGTAAACGAACCTCCGTTTCGATAACCTTCGGAAAGAATGCTGTCGATCAGAATTCCCGGCTTGAGCAGTTTCTCAATCCGTTCCGGGTTGGGGGTGGTGACCATCGTATGGAATGCGCGTGCGGTCCGGACAAACAGGGCTCGCCCGGTATTCATCATGATGTCGTGAAAGCCGAGTTGCGTGGGATCGGCAGTCGTTTCATAGAACTTGATGGAGGCTGCCGCACCATCGCGAGTGCGATCATCTTCCTGGCCGCCAGGTGACGAATGACGCAAGATGACCGGGAACGTCTTTCCCGGTTTGAAGAAGTCGTTATCGGGAAATCCAATCGGTACGCAGATTCGGGCCTCTCCTCGCGCACCAGCACCGTAGGTATGCGTTGCTCGTCCACGAAACCTCGTGGCAGCACCGACGAAAATGGCTCGAAGTGACTCGGCAACCTTTTTGAAATCGTCGTCCAATCCCGCCTGCAACTCTGACTCAGTTCGTGACATGGGTGTCTCTTCCTTTGGTTACGATTGGCTCATTTGGATGCCGATATTTCAAAGCGTCTTCAGATACTCAATTAAATCAAAAAGTGCCTCGGAATTTTCGGGACCGCTCCAATCGAGTCGCACCTTGTGTTCATCAGGTTTGTCGGCTCCGCTCCAATCCATGCGAAGAATATTTCCGTCATGATCGACAGTCAGGTTTTTATCATGTCCCCGATTCGAAGAACTGTCCCAGGCGGTATTAAAGACCGAGACAGTTGGATCGACATCCTTCAGTTGGTCGATCTTTTCGATTTTCCACTGCCAGCCGACATGCTTCTGGTCGTAGCTGATGGAACCCCGAGCAAAGGTCGAAGGTCTCTCGCCAGGAACAAGCAGGTGGTACAGCGTTGGAACCGAACCGTTGTGGAGATAGGGAGCACGAGACCATGCACCTTCCAGGGCATTGGTCACGTATCCCTGATTCGCTAACTCTGACCGATCAAACACGATCTCGTCAGGATGAAGATCATGGGGACGGTATGTCTTTCCATTTGCGTCCTTCGTTTCATATGTTTCGGGGACGCTTGCCACGAAGTGCTTCAAGAACAGTTGCAGGGCATCGGCGTTGAGGACTTGCGAGCGATTCGGATCTGTCCCGATCTGTTCTGCAAACGTCGTGTTTTCGGCTTTGTAGACGATATCGTTATGATCCCTGTGACACATACCGCAGTTCTCTTTGTAAAGCTTTTGACCACGTTCGACCCGAGACATGTCGACGTCAAACGGATAAGCGGGAGCAGGTAACGCGTGAATAAAGCCGGCCGTGATGTCCGCGTTAGCGACGTTGACCTGCTTGGGGTCACCTGCGACGGCGAGGCTTGCCGCGACATTCCGATAAAATGGAGATTTGACGCTGCCGTCGATCTGGGCGATATTTCGAGCCCCTTGTTTAAACGTGCTGACGATGTCGGTCACCGTCGCCTTTTTGACAGGAAGAGCCGGGAACGTCATCTCAGCAAATTTTTGCAGAGTGTCACTGGGTCCAATCGAGGCGACTGTGTCGAGTAAACAAAGACGCGGAATTAAATCTCCGCTTCCATCAGATTGGCCCGGACTTCCACCGTCCAGAGGGGGTGCATTCTCTTTGGAATAGCTGGTCGCTTTTTGCTTGTCGACCGCCAGTTTGCTGAGCGAAATCTGCATCGCGAACCCCGCAAGAATTTCCGCCGCGACATCCTTGGGCTCGGTGACGACCAGCAGGCCTCGTTCTTTAATCTCGACATCAGCATTGAGACCTCGGTATTGCCCGTAATAGTAATTGGCCGGCTTGGAAGCGATGATTTCGCGAAGTCGGACGGCGCTCTTCGCAATATTCTCAGGTGAATTCAAGTACTTGCTGACGGTTTGTTCGAAGGCATGCCGCCAGCGCCTCACGTCAAACTGCGTGTTGGGCGCTCCGACCAATGCTCGATAATTAACGGCATCTCCTTCAGGAATTCGCACGCGTCCGATATGACAAGCACCGCAGGTCAGGGCAGCCCCCTTGAGTGGACCGGCCGTATGCCCTTCAACCATCGAATCCCAACTTAAACCGAGTGGTAAGGGACGGTCAGGCTCAGTTGGACTCGGAATCAACCCGAAGCGGGAAAACTTCTCTTCAGGCTCGCCCCAAATCTCCGGAGCGAGGTCTGGAAACGATCGAAGCAGGATTACGGGGACGCCTGCAAATCCATCGGACGCGTTGGCAAACCAGTCGTACCCTTCGGCGTTTGTTCGAAGATAGTCCGAGTGCGTTTTTTCGATCGCAGCCTGAGTCTCAGCCCACGGGTTTGAACCTTTTTTTTTATCGCTTTTCGATGTCGCAGAATCGCCGGAAAGGGACGGGGTTCGGTGGACTTTCAGATATTCGATGAGTTCCCAGCGTTCGTCATCAGATAAATCCTTGCCATGGTCGTGCCCCGAGTTGGAATTCCCTGGGACCGTGGTCTTGATCGTGGTCAGTTTCTTTTGCGGATTATGCTTGTCCGTGAGTGTGGGGAAGTCTTTTGGATCCCACTCGAAACCGACTTCTTTCGGCAAGAAGTCTTGCGGACCAACGACAAATTCGGTTGGCCGATCTTTCGCGGGCAACAGTAAGTGATAAAGAGTTGGAACGGACCCGTTATGCAAGTAAGGTGCGGTTGCCCAAATGCCGTCCAGGGGTTTCGCGGGATAGACCTTACCGCCATTATCGTGCATCGGATCTCGCCATTTGACGGGGCGACGAGGCTGTTCAAGTTCTTCCATCAAACGCTGATTCTCGGGGGACATTGTCGACTTGGCGGTTGCCTGCAATTTCTCGAGCAGACCCCCGATTGCCGTTGCAAATCCTGTTTGACTGCCATCGGGAAGAAAGACCGGTTTGGCAAAATTTTCCGCATCGGAAGGATCTGTACCGGCTTCTTCGAGAGTGAAGTGTTTAAACTCCAAGAGGCCTTTTTCGTCTCTCGCCGACGGATCGTGGCACTCAGCACATTTTTTCTTGTAAATCGCCCAGCCTCGTTCTCGCTTGGCAGGATCGATTTTTCCCAAGAGATCCTCAGGCCATTCTGGTGTAGAAATGCGAGGGATCTGCTGCTCAATTTTCATTTGATTGGCAATGTTGACGGAGGTGACATTTTCCTTCGTGAACGTCGCTCCGACGCCGATTGATTCGCCAATGCTGCGTTGGATAACAGAGTTCGTATTGGAGTTCCAATGTAGCCAGGCAAACTGTTCGATATTCCATAATGGAGGAACGCTCACGGGGGCGTTGACCGGTTCCATATTTCGATGTTGAGGTGTTCCTTTTGTTTCATCGAGTTGTCCGAACAATTCGACTCGTGCCGTCCCGAAGTCGTCCGCTCGGCCATAACCAGCAGTCAGGCGGTTTCCCGGCTTCGCCAACCATGCTCTCATCTTGAGGAAATTGAGCCGATATTCAATCAGCTCACGGCATTCTTCCAGCCGGGATAAGATGTCCGTGATGGCACTAAGTCGATGATCTTCGGCCAGTTTTTTCAGTGAACTATCGGCCCGATGAGTTAATTTATGTAATTTTGCTGCAACACTCGCCAGCACAGAGTTCTCAGCCTTTGGTTTAACGTCAGTGAGAACTGACGCGAACCGTTCTTCAATGTGCTCGACCAACGCCTTGCCGAAGAGACCGTCATCGATGATCTTGTGAAAATCCTCAAGTCCGTGCAATGACTTCCCATCCCGCTTAACAATCTCTTGTAACAATCGCTTGAGAAATGCTGCTAATTCCTTTTTATCTTTCAGCGTCTTTTGCAGAGAGTTAGCGATGGCATCTCCCAAGGCATCGACATAGAACAGCCCGGAACCACCTTCGATTCGAACGGTCTTTCCTTCAAAACGGATGTCCGAAGTATGGCAAGCGGCGCATGTAAAGCCGAACATTTCAATCCGCTTTTCACCGACCGTGTTCAAGACAATCCCGACGGGAAACCCGTTGGGATTACTTTCCGATTTTTCACCGGGCAGCAGTCCGAATCGCTCCAGATTCTCCAGATAAGGCCGATTCGTTTCGCTGTCGATCAGGGCTTTGACAACATCGAATGGAAAGAAACCACTTCCTTGATCGAGGTACTGAAACGCATGGGGATCGAAACGCGGCTTTCGATTAATGCTTGGCGGCACCGCTTGCTCGATTTGTACGGTGGCAACCTCCTGCTGCTGTCCGTCGGCAATAGGTTCAGAAACCTTCTCAGGCGAATGATGAGCGGGCAATTCTGTTTTTGGGGTCTGCGGTTTTCCGCATCCGACCGCCCATACCGCCAAGAGAAAGAGAGCTCGCTGAAAGCATTTCATGGTGAAAATCCGTTATCTTTTGCGGGGGGCATGAAAAAGCAAAAGCAACGTACAGCACTGAATGCGTCGCGCCAAGCGTCACAAACGAACATTTTTGAGTCCGAAGTGCGCAAACATTGGGCTTAACCGGAAATTCACCGAGCAGCTTCGTATTATTGTGCGTCTCAATGAGTGATATGCACGAATGCACTGACAAACACTACTGTACTGCATTCAAGGTCCTGAGAATTGCAAAACGTGAACAGATCATCAAGCTTGTTCACAATGGGATGAAACGAGCATTCGTTCGGTTGTTTTTAATCGGCATTTTGTCTCGTTAAAACGGATTCGCGGAAAGAGTAACAACGATTCGAACTAGCGACGATTGGTTCAACTTTTACGAGCCTTTCAAAACGGGAATCACGAGAGGCCATTCGTGACAATTCAACCAATCGAGTTTAATACAGATCGGCTGGCCTTCCGCGTGTGGCAGGACCGGCATCGTTCCCCTTTCGTCGCGATGAATTCCGATCCGGAGGTCATGCGGTACTTTCCGGCCTTGATGACACCCGAACAAACGAACGCTGGTATCGACAATTCCTGCCTGCACTTTCAGGATCGGGGCTGGGGTAACTGGGCGGTTGAGCTTCTCGACTCGGGCGAATTCATTGGATTTATTGGCTTGTCCGTCCCGAGGCGGCAGCTACCATTTACTCCATGCGTCGAAGTCGGCTGGCGCTTAAAGCGGTCAGCCTGGGGACATGGCTATGCGACTGAAGGCGCAAAGGCCTGCCTGCAACTTGCATTTAAAGAGTTGCAACTGCCTGAGATTGTTTCATTCACAGCTTTAATCAACTTGAGGTCGATCGCTGTGATGCAGCGGATTGGTATGATTAACAGCCAATCCGATTTCGAGCACCCGGCAGTGCCGGAAGGACACCCTTTGCGACCTCACTGCCTTTACAAGATCACCCAATCGCAGTGGCAACGCCATCAAAGTCGATAAGAAGTGACGATCGGAAACAAAATGAGTCGCAAATACATCGCATTTGACATTGAGACCGCGAAAGAGATTCCCGGCGTCGACTTCAACTGGAAGCCTCATCGACCGCTGGGAATTACGTGTATTGCATCACTGGAAACGGGTGAAGTTGAGCCGCGAATCTGGATGTCGCACACGGATTCTGGAACTCCGGCACCACAAATGACGAAGACGGACGTTGCCAAGTTTATTCGTCACCTTTGCAGTGCTAACGCTCAAGAATTTGTGCCTTTGTCGTGGAACGGACTGGGCTTTGACTTTGATGTTCTGGCTGAGGAATCTGGACTGATCGATGAGTGCCGTACGCTGGCGAGAAACCATGTCGACATGATGTTTCACGTGGTCTGCGAAAAGGGATTTCCCGTCTCGTTAAACAGCGCGGCGACAGGGTTAGGAGTTCAGGGGAAACTGGACGGAGTTGAAGGAATGACAGCACCGGGACTTTGGGCGAGCGGCAAACATGATCTCGTGATGAAATATGTTGCGCAAGATGTCAGTACGACACTTGCGGTGGCCCTGAAATCCGAGAGTCAAAAATCATTCGCTTGGATCACCCGCAAGGGAACCATCAGCAAGATGCCGCTGTCAAAAGGTTGGCTCAACGTCGATACTGCGAATCGGTTGCCGCTGCCCGACACTTCGTGGATGTCAAAATCGCTTTCACGAGGTGACTATCTGTCATGGATGGAAGCCAGATAGCACGGTTTGCCATGCGTGCTGAGGATAACCTCCAAAGGACCGTCTGATTCGAACAGGGTGATTACTTCTGTACTTTCAAAACGACTGGTGCAATGATGCGGGACGCGTGAGTTTGATTAACGTGCAATTGATTTTTCGCAATAACCACGTTGGCAGGAAATTCGAGCGTGAGTGGTTCACCGGTATTCGGGTTTGGCTCATAGAACGGTGCTCCGGTACTGGCGACCGTGATACGAATGCGGTGACTTTTGTTGAAGACCTGGCTTAGCCAGCCGATATCGAAGTTAACTTTCGTCACTTCTCCCGGTTTGAGAAAGATTTCGCGATCATACCCATCGCGGTAACGGGCACGACGCACATAATCCATGATCAGAATAGATCGACCGTCCGGGTAAACATCGCTGACACGAACGATGAAGTCTGTGTCTTTGGCATCGGACGAAATGAATAACTCGGCCTGTACTTTTCCGGTCCATTCGACTGGTTCAGTCAAGACATTGCTGGTGAAGGTGCGGACTTCCGCCTGTTTCTCAAATTCGCGAGCGTCCTTCGCACCGGGAAACGCAATTGTTGGGATCGATGCAGGATGAAGTGGATCGGCCAGCCACGTGACCTGCGCGTCCTTCAACTGCGGTGATGCCTGACTGAGTGTTCCGTCGACATGCGGATAATAGGATGTCGGAGTCATTGGGATTGGCCAGTCCGACGCCGTTCGCCATTCGTTACCAGGAGTATCCGTCTCGTCGACGGAACCCATCACGTAGTACCGGATGGTTGGCTCTTTGGTGACTCCATTATCAACCCCTTTCAAAAAGTGATCAAACCAGCGAATCATATGAGTATCCATCGCGAACTTAGCGTTTTCAGGATAGGTCAGTTCACCTGTCTTATTGGTTTCTTTAAATCGGCCATGAAGCCACGGGCCAAGCAGCAATTGTTGAGTTCCGCGAGAGTTGGCACCGCCATGATGCTGTCGGCCGATGTAGCTGTCGACGGACCCGACACACATGAAATCGTACCAGCTTCCGACGGTAAAGCAGGGGACGTTCATCTGGTCAAAGAATCGAGTGCAGTCTTCGTCAGCCCAGTAACTGTCATAGGTTGGATGAGCAAACCACTCGTTGAGCAGTTCGCGATTCTGCTGTGGAATTCGGGCGACTTTATCGAGGGATTTAAAACGCTCAGGACGAGTCGTACCGCCGATTCGGTATCCTTCGTGAAACAGGCTCAGACCGGTATCGATCATGTACTGAGCGCTCAGATGCGGCGGGCGAGTAACTGCCAGAAAGTTCTGTGCGAAACCGGCTTGCGAACTTCCGAACGTTCCAACTTTTCCAGTCGACCAGGGTTGGGCCCCCAACCATTCGACAAGATCGTAACCATCTTTCCGTTCACCCCAGCCAAGCGATCGGTATCCGCGCCAGTCTCCTTCGGACTTTTGAGAACCGCGAAAGTTTGCCAGTACGGTGACATATCCACCAGTTTTGGCCAGTTTGGCGAAGTATTGTTGCGTTCCTGGATCGTTCGCGTTGGCATACCGTTGTTCCAACAGCACGGGCCAGGGTCCGGTACCGGGCGGCGTGTAGATGTAGGCAGACAGACGCACTCCGTCTCGCATCGGGATCATTTCATGTTTTTCAGTAACACCGCCCAGATCAATCGGATCAGCGGCGTGAAGAGGCTGCGTTTGGAAGACAAACAAGCAAGCGAGGGCAAACAGCAGATGGAACGATGTCATCACAATTCTCCTGTTGAGTTTGAAGATTCTGCGATCAACCGACGGACATGTGATCACGCAGCCCCGTAATACGTCAATCAATCTGCGCACAAAATCTTGACTTCCGTCCGATTACGACGATTTGAGTCGGTGGTATCGATCCGTTTCGGTTGAATCGGATTCGTAATGCCCGTACCGTAGAGTTGATTCCGTGCAAGCGGCCAACTCCATTCCTTATGCATTGCAACCGTTAATGATCCTGACCGGCGAAGAAATCAAAGCTCAGTTGGGAAAGAACATCGTGATCGAGCCATTCGATCACTCGATGTTGAACCCCAACAGCTACAACCTCAGCCTGCACGATGAGTTGCTGGTTTACGAGGAAATCGTGCTCGATGTTCGCCGACCGAACCGTTATCGACGTCACATCATCCCGCCGGAAGGTCTCGTTCTACATCCTGGGCAGCTGTATCTGGGCCGAACCTTAGAACGGACCGAAACGCATAACCTTGTGCCGATGCTGGAGGGCCGATCATCAATCGGACGGCTTGGTCTTTTCGTACATGTCAGCGCCGGATTCGGCGATGTTGGTTTCTGCGGATACTGGACTCTTGAGCTTTACGCGATCCACCCTATTCGCATTTATCCAGGTCTGCCAATCTGTCAGATCTTTTACCATACAATCGTCGGAGATGTATCGGAGTATCGCAGTGGGAAATATCAGAACAACCATGACATTCAGCCCAGCCTGTTCTTCAAGGAGCTGCAAGCGCCCCCAAAAGATCCGCAAATGCGACTGTCTTTTGGGCAGGAAATGTCGGAGTAGCGGCGAAATTTGGTAAAAGTCTTCCGAAGAGACTGATTGCAGGATTGCTGAATTCCAATCGACGTTATCCAGAGGTTCTGATCGCGATTGTCTCGACTTAAGCTCACGATCGCATGTAGAATATCATCACGATGCTCGTAGGCATCTTCGACCTATGATAACGAACGGTTTCTTCCACGAATAAAAGATGAATTGATCGAACCAGGTTCGATCTTCTGTGTCGTTTGTCGTAAACTCAATGCCCTGCCTTTTACGTATTTTCTGACAGATTACATTAAGCGAATTCTCGATGCCGACACGACCTGCTGGTTTTTTCGAACAACTTCTGGCTGAACGAATTCTCGTGCTTGACGGCGCCATGGGGACGATGATTCAGAGGTATTCGCCGACGGAATCAGATTATCGGGGTGAACGCTTCGCAAAACACCCGATCGATCTTAAGAATGCTGGCGATGTGCTGGTCCTCACCCAGCCAAAAATGATCAGTGAGATCCATTGCCAATACCTGGCCGCTGGCGCCGACATCATCGAAACAGATTCGTTCAACGCTAATATCATTTCGATGGAAGAGTTTGGGTTGGCCGAGTTCACACGGGAAATCAACGTCACGGCGGCGAAACTTGCCCGTGCGGCGTGTGATGAATTCACGGCAACAAACCCGAACAAGCCTCGATTCGTGGCAGGAAGCATCGGACCGACGAAAGTATTACTGTCATTTAACGCTGACAAGCCCGGATATCGACCTGTGACGTTTGATCAGATGGTCGATTCATATGCCATCCAGATTCGCGGACTGATCGAAGGAGGAGTCGACCTGCTTTTGCCTGAAACATCCTTTGACACGCTGAATATGAAGGCCTGTCTCTTCGCGATCGAAGATGTTTTTGCCGAACTGGGTGTCCGACTGCCGGTGATGGTCTCAGGTACAATCTTCAACGGCGGACGCACGCTGACCGGTCAGTCGGTCGAAGCGTTCTGGACATCGGTGTCGCATGCCCAGATGTTGACAATTGGTTTGAACTGCGCCTTGGGTCCGAAGCAGATGCGAGAGCACGTTGAGACCCTGGCAAACCTTGCACCGAAATATATCAGCTGTTATCCCAACGCGGGGATGCCCGATGGGTTCGGAGGATTCGATTCGAATCCCGCCGAAGTTGCGGCCAACTTGCGTGAGTTCGCACAAAACGGCTGGGTGAATATTGTAGGTGGATGTTGCGGAACTAACCCTGACTTCATCAAAGCAATCGCTGAAGCTGTTGACGGAGTCGCTCCGCGCCGAATACCCGACATCTCGCCCATTTCGTCCTACTGCGGAAAAGAACGGGTTGATCTGCGTCCAAGCGCCAATTTCATGATGATTGGCGAGCGAACAAACGTGACGGGCTCCCGCAAGTTTGCACGCCTGATCAAAGAAGGGAAATTCGACGACGCGCTGGCTGTTGCTCGTGAGCAAGTCGAAGGGGGCGCAAACATGATTGATGTCAACATGGACGAAGGGTTGCTCGACAGCCAGGCGGCCATGACGACCTTTGTGAATCTGATTTCTGACGACCCGGACGTGAACAAGGTTCCCGTCATGGTCGATAGTTCGAAATTCAGTGTGATTGAAGCGGGCCTGAAATGCCTTGATGGTAAAGGGGTGGTCAACTCGATCAGCATGAAAGAAGGGGAAGCGGCGTTTCTCGCTCAAGCCAGACGCATTCGGCGATTTGGCGCGGCAGTCGTGGTGATGGCTTTTGATGAAAAGGGGCAAGCCACCGACTGTGTGGATAAGGTCCGAATCTGTAAGCGAGCCTACGACCTGCTGACGCAGCAGGCGGGTTTTCCACCCGAAGACATCATTTTCGACGCGAACATTCTGACCGTCGGCACGGGGATGGAAGAACATTCTAACTATGCAGTCGAATTCATCGACGCACTTCGCCAGATCAAGGCGGAATGTCCCGGCGCGAAAACATCGGGCGGGGTAAGCAATGTCTCTTTCTCGTTCCGTGGCAACGATGTTGTCCGCGAGGCCATGAATGCTGCGTTCCTGTATCACGCGATTCAGGCGGGTCTCGACATGGGAATTGTCAATGCGGGACAACTGGAAGTCTACGAAGAGATCGATAAAGAACTGATTGTCTACATCGAAGACGTGCTTCTTAACCGCCGTCCCGATGCGACCGAACGGCTCGTCTCTTTCTCTGAGAAATTCAAGCACGGGGCGAAAGAGACAACGGAAAATGCCGTTGAAGAATGGCGACTCGGCTCGGTCGAGGATCGCTTGAAGCATGCTTTGCTGAAAGGGATCACCGATCATATTGACGCCGACACCGAGGAAGCACGTCTTAAGTACGGCAAGCCGTTGGACATCATCCAGGGACCGTTGATGGACGGTATGAATGTCGTCGGCGAACTGTTCGGAGCGGGAAAGATGTTCCTGCCTCAGGTCGTGAAAAGTGCTCGCGTCATGAAGAAGGCCGTCGCTTACCTTGAACCTTTCATGGAAGCCGAACGAGTTGCTGCCGAAGCGGCACTAGCACCCGGAGAAACCGCTGCGGTCGTGGATACCAGCCGTGGACGTGGTCGTGTTGTGCTGGCCACCGTCAAGGGTGACGTCCACGATATCGGTAAGAACATTGTCGGCGTAGTCTTGAGGTGCAACAGTTTCGACGTGATCGACCTGGGGGTGATGGTATCGTGCGACAAGATCCTTGAAGCGGCAAAAGCCAAGGGGGCCGATGTGATCGGGCTCAGCGGTCTGATCACTCCGTCACTGGACGAAATGGTTCACGTCGCCAAAGAGATGCAGCGACTGGACTTTTCGATTCCCTTGATCATCGGTGGGGCGACGACCTCGGCTAAGCATACGGCTGTGAAGATCGCTCAGCATTACAAACACCCCGTCGTTCACGTGGTCGATGCCTCGCTGTCGGTTCCGGTTGTCGAGAATCTGCTCGATGCAGAGCGCAGGGCAGACTTTATTGAAAAGAATCTCAGCTCGCAGTTGCGCGATCGATCGAACTACGAAGCGATGCAATCGAATCGTAAACTGGTTCCCTACGCCGAATCACTGGCTCGACGTTTTGCCACGGACTGGTCAAACATCCAAATCGATACACCGGCGTTTCTTGGAACAAAATTGCTTGATGATGTTCCGCTAAGCGAACTGGTCCCGTACATCGACTGGTCACCATTTTTTCAGACTTGGGAACTGAAAGGGAAATATCCAAAAATCTTCTCAGACCCGGTCGTCGGCGAGCAGGCACGTAAGGTATTTGAGGATGCACAGGCACTTCTCAAACGGATCGTTGACGAGAAACTGTTAACTGCGAAAGGGGTCTATGGTTTCTGGCCGGCGGTCTCAGACGGAGATGACATTGTCGTCGCCGGTGTTACCAACGGAAAGGTTGATTCCAACGCACCGTCTAAACGATTCTCGATGCTTCGCCAACAGTGGGAGCGGCAGGGTCAAAACGACTTCCGATCGCTCGCCGACTATATCGCCCCCGCCGAATCAGGTCGAAAGGATTATCTGGGGGCCTTTGCTGTCACAACCGGAATCGGGTGTGACGAGTTGGCCGACAAATTCCAGAACGAATTGCACGACGATTATCTATCGATCATGACCAAAGCTCTGGCCGACCGATTGGCCGAAGCGTTCGCTGAATACCTGCACAAGAAAGCCCGCGATGATTGGGGTTACGGCAAAAATGAAAAACTTTCGACCGATGATCTGATTGAGGAAAAATATCGCGGCATTCGGCCGGCGCACGGCTATCCCGCATGTCCAGATCACACCGAAAAGCCAAAATTGTTTGAACTTCTTGACGCCGAACGACAAACGGGAATTCGCTTGACGGAAAGCTACGCGATGCACCCGGCATCAAGTGTCAGCGGTCTGTATTTTGCGCATCCCGAAGCAAGATATTTCGCGGTCGACAAAGTCACGAAGGATCAGGTGGAAGATTACGCGAAAAGGAAGGGAATGCCACTGAGCACGCTGGAGCGTTGGCTTTCGCCCAACCTGGGATACGATACGTAATCCAACAACTCGTCGTTATGCGGAGTGCAAATCGTGGAATGGGGCGCGGTCTGGCTGACGTTGCGGCTGGCCACGCTCGTCACCACGATTCTGTTCTGCGTTGGCCTTCCATTGGCATATTGGTTGGCCATGACGCGATGGCGATGGCGGTTTCTGGTTGAAGCGATCGTCGCTTTACCGCTCGTCCTGCCACCGACGGTTCTTGGTTTTTATCTTCTGCTGGCAATGGGACCACGCGGTCCTTTGGGCCATTTGGCAAGTTGCCTGTTTGGAATGCGGTTGCCATTTTCGTTCCCAGGGATCCTGATCGGAGCGGTCTTATTCAATCTGCCGTTCGCCGTTCGTCCCTTTACCGCCGCCTTTGCGGGGATGGATCGGACATTGATCGAAGCGTCATGGTGCCTGGGAGTCTCGCGCTTTGAAACATTTCGCCGAGTCACATTACCACTTTGCTGGCCTGGGATTCTGACTGGATTGATTCTCACATTCGCCCATACCGTAGGCGAGTTCGGTGTTGTCCTGATGATCGGAGGGAATATCCCCGGTGTCACGCGGACGCTGTCCATCTCGATCTACGATTCGGTACAGGGACTCGACTACGCATCGGCGGGGCGAACGGCTTCCGTATTACTGGTGTTTTCTTTCGTCGTGTTATGCGTGACACAGTGGCTTGGACAACGAGGCGAAACGAGATGACAACCGATCTTGTCGCCCGCTTTGTAAAGCGATTCGCACGCGGTGCGACGATCGACATTGATTTCGTGCAGTCGACGACCCGATTTTCGGTGACCGCCTTAATCGGTCCTTCGGGGTGCGGTAAAACGACGATGTTGCGTTGTCTAGCGGGCTTAACCACGCCTGATCGAGGAACGATCCAGTTTCGCGATCAAACGTGGTTCAACAGCAACACACAGTCCAATCTTTCCCCCCAGAAGCGGGACATCGGCTTTCTTTTTCAGAATTATGCGCTGTTTCCACACCTGACCGTGGAAGAAAATATTGGTTTTGGACTGCGAAGTTTTACGGAAGCCGAGCGACGAACTCGCGTGGCTGAAATCATCAAGCAGTTTGACCTGAAGGGACTTGAACAACGTCTTCCCCGTCAAATATCCGGAGGACAACAACAGCGAGTTGCGCTGGGGCGCGTATTGGCCCGCAGGCCCGGCCTGTTGCTATTGGACGAACCGTTGTCAGCCCTGGATACGATGCTGCGGGAGCAGTTGCGAGTCGAGCTTCGTCAAATGCTTGGTGAATTCAAAACACCCGTAATTCTGGTAACGCACGACCGCGTCGAGGCAATTTCGCTGGCTGACCGGATTGCCGTGATGGAAGCAGGAAAGATCGAACAGATCGGTTCGATTCAGGAAGTCTTCTCTTGTCCAAAAAACACCAATCTCGCGAGACTCGTTGGAGTCGAAACGGTTGCACCCGGAGAAATCATTACGACAAACGAGGGTCTTGCA
>JBAXBD010000068.1:0-15233 GCA_037142165.1 Schlesneria sp.
CAACGATCCTGGCCCCGCCGGTACCGGGAAAATGGGGTGGGGACCTTCCCGATTCCAAGATCCCCGCTGATACTCTGGAATTCGATAGAGAAGGGCAACCGAAGAGATGGCCGATGCGGTTCAACAAGATTCATTGGGCCGTCCTTTTAGAGGGCCTTCCTGCTGGCGAATATACATTCCGATCGCGAACGGTCGATGAGAAGGGGCACTCGCAGCCGATGCCGCGTCCTTTTCGCAAGTCTGGACATGCAGAGATTGAGAGGGTCGATTTTGTTGTGAAATAAGTTAAATGAGTTCGACATTGATTCGAAATTGAAATTTCGACATGAAACCACCAAGGATGACCGTGTTATCCCCTTCGTCGAGTGGAAATTCGCGATCGTACGAGATGCCACCGATCTGGTGTTCGTTGACAAGGATTCCGAGAGACGAACCGCAGTCCTTCAAAATGACTGCGTCCTCCTTCTTGTCAATAATCGCATGGTTCCGTGACACGTTGTAGGGCGAGCGATCCTTCAACCAAAGGTCATTCGCATCGGGGGGGGTCGCTTCATATTCTTTTGCGGATCGGCCGATGCGGAACGGAAATTTTTGAATCCACAATCCATCGCGAGGCAGCATAGAAGCAGCGATGCGTGTCAAAGGATGGATTGAGACGTAGGTTACTTTTGGTGGTGGCGGTACGATTATTTGTGTTGCTGATGCTTGAGTCGAAAGCGAGCTCAATTTCCCTAAGAGTGCATTCAAGTGAATGCGAAAATTGTCTGGTACAAGTGTCAAAATTTGTTCAAATTCATCGCGCGAAATTGCAGTCAGGTGTACTTTTGTCAATGCGCGAGCGGACATGGAATGTGGTCGCTCATCGATCAGGCTCATTTCTCCGAAGACTTCGTCGGGGCCAAGTTGGCTGGTGCGGTCGTTTGAGTCGGCAGTTCCCCGGCGCAATTCGACTTTTCCAGAATGGATAAGAAACGACTTTACTGCCGGGTCGCCAACCATGAAAATTACTGCGCCGGCGGGGTATTCAAGGCGTTCCATTCAATAATCTCCAGCGAGATAAATTCGCTGTCCTCATGCGGAATTATCGGTGAATTGAGAGCTTTTTGTCGTTTGGTTTACGAAAAGCGTCCTGGTGCAGGAAGATCACCTTACGGAGTGGACTTAATAGCATCAGTTTGGAGAAAATGCCACTATTCTTTTGTATATATTTCTGGCCATGTTTTATCAGCAAATGTACATTAGGCTGTTTATGCAGAGAAGCTTAGGGATTGAAGGAGTACCGATTGGACGAGAATTCGGATCGAAGATGACTTCTGTCACCGCCATAGTTAGACTCGACGTGGTTGACGGCGGCGTTCGCTGCGACAAATCCCATTGGACAATCATGGTTATCGGTTTCTTCCCTCACACTGGAGCCAACGCGCAATGACAGCTTGGCTCGCCAATCACTTCTTCAACCCGACGTTCGTTGCAGGAGGCGCATGCCTTGTCGCAGCACCGATCATCATTCATCTGATTAATCGGATGCGTTATCGACGAGTTCGTTTTGCAGCGATGGAATTCCTGCTTCAAAGTCAGCAACGCAATCAGCGCCGATTACTACTAGAACAACTGTTGTTGCTGTTGCTGCGAATTCTGATTGTTTCCGGTCTGGTGTTGTTGATATCGCGATTGATTCTCGATCCTGCGCAGATGTCAATTTTTCGTGGAGCTCAGTCTCATCACGTCGTTTTACTTGATGACAGCCTGTCCATGCGTGATCGCTGGGAAGAAACCAACGGCTTTGCTGAGGCAATCAAGATTGTGAATCAGATCGCGGTCGGAGGTGCGCAGCAGCCGAATACTCAGAAGCTGACGCTCATCCGTTTGTCGAAACCGGACCAGCCATTTTTTGTCGAGCGGAACGTCAACGAAGATTTTGTCACCGAACTGTTATCGAAGCTCGACCCTCAGACGTTCAAATGTACGCATCAGGCACTTGATCTCACGGCGGGCCTTGAGGCTGCAAAAAAACTGTTCGGGCAAGAGCGGGGAATGATTCAGCACTTACATGTGATTTCGGACTATCGAGACCACGATTGGCGCGATCAGAAAGCGATTGCGTCAGCCGTCGAGGGTCTGACGACTGCTGGTGTTACGATCAATCTTGTTCGTGCTGTTCCCGAAACCCATTCAAATCTGAGTGTTGTTGAATTAACGGGAGATACGCAGGTTGCGGCCGTTGACGTGCCGCTTCGAATGCGAGTTTCAGTCAAGAATTTCGGTTCACAGGTCGCTTCCGATGTCCGTTTATCAATCTTCGACAACAACGACAAGCTGCCCGCGAGTATCGTATTCGAGAAAATTGATCCGCAGTCCGAAGTTGCACATGAATTTGAAATTCGTCTTTCGACACCCTCCGTTCATAAAATTCAAGTCAGCCTTGATGCGGATTGTTTGCCCGAAGACAACATTCGCTCTTTGGCGATCGATGTTCCCCGATCGGTGCCGGTCCTTGTGATCGATGGAGATCCGTCAGGCGAAGACGGCTCGTACATCGCTGACGCAATCGCCGCAGATCCCAAGGCGACGGGTTATGCCACCAGCGTCGAGAATGTTGAGTACCTTCGACGACGTCCGCTCGATGGTTTTGCTTGTGTTTATCTGCTGAATGTTCCGGAACTCCCGGCAGACTCGATTGATGCACTTGAACGATACGTTGATGCAGGAGGAGGCCTCGCCTGGTTTGTCGGAGACGCCATTCGTCCGGCTCATTACAACGACGCGTTGTACCGCAACGGAAAGGGGCTTTTTCCCGTTCCCCTGGATACTTCGCCAAAGGAACTGATCGTCGATCCGACAAGTCCTGGAGCAGACCTGATCACGACGAAACATCCGCTGTTTCGTATCTTTGCGGGTGAAGACAATGCTTTAATCAAACTGGTCCGTATTTTCGAGTTCTTTCCAACGGCAAAAGAGTGGGTTCATGACGACCAGCAGCGAGCGGATGGTGTTCAGACGATCGCCTCGATCAGAAGTAAGAACGCTCTTTTCCTGGAGCATTCGTTCGGAAAAGGTCGAGTGATCACTTGTCTGACAACGGCCCAACCCGATTGGAATAATTGGGCTACCGATAACAGTTTCGTTGTTGTTCAACTCGAACTCGTCAAATATCTCGCCAGAACCGACCACAACCCCGAACGGCGATTGGTTGGCGAGCCGATTGTGCTATCACTCGATCCTGCGGAATATTCCGATTCGGTCGAAATCTTCACTCCAGGCGAAGAAGGGGACCGCACGACGCGTCTGCAGGCTTCACCTGAGGCTGGGGGCAGTGGTGTGACAATCGATAAACCGGCGCAGATCAAGTCGAGCATTCCGAATGAATCAACCAATCCGTCGCTTGAAGCTGATAAATCCGAAAAGAAGAAGCTGAGGCTGTCGGCACTCTTTCGCGACACGGACGAACCAGGAGTCTACACCGTCCGGTTGTTGCGTCAGAGCCAGGTGAGTGAAGACCGTTTAATTGCGTATAATCCATCCGCATCGGAAGGGGACCTCACGCTTGCTTCGACAGGCGAACTTAAGAAGCGACTGGGAAATTTAACGGGAGTTTCGATTCAAGAATTTGGTCAATTGAATTGGGTGGAAGGCCGTGAATCAGGTGCGGAAATTCGACAGTGGCTGTTGTGGGCACTTTTGACATTATTGATCCTTGAACAAGCACTTGCGTATCGACTCAGTTACCATCCACCTGCCTCCGGCAACGCGGTTGTGATGTCTCGGTAAATGATGTTGCGTTTTCTCTGTCGTAAGAGACCTGTTGATGTTTGATTTGTGCCCGGAATCGCAGTTTTTCGTGTTGGCCGCAGCCGACTCAGCGACGCTTACGGTGCGCGAATTAGACTGGCCCTCGACGCCGATCGGGTGGTTGCTGTTGATTGGGGGCGGCGCTGCGCTGCTGGCATGGACCATCTGGTTTTACTTGCGCGACACTTCGGAACTGAGTTGGTTCTGGCGAGTTTGGTTGACGGCACTTCGTGTGATGACACTCGCGGCGCTGCTTGTCATCGCTCTTAACCCATCAGATCGGACTCAGAAGCAGTCGTATCGTCCGTCACGAGTGGCCTTGCTCGTCGATACGTCGTTGTCGATGAGGCACCCCGCAGGAAATCCTTCCGGCCAAGACCCGTCAACTGATTCGACTGGTCCGACACGCAGCGAGGTCATTAAGAATCTGCTCGCAAACACAAAGTTAATCGAAACCCTTCGACAACAGCACGAAGTAAGTCTTTTTACATTTGATTCTGTTCTGTCGGGTCCACATCGTGTTTTTTCGCGCGTCGCCGACGCAGTGAAGGTCGGAACGGACGACACTGGCGGCAAGTCATTGCCGGAACTGTCACTTGAATGGGAAGAAGTTCTTCGGCCACGGGGGCTGGAATCTCGTCTGGGCGAGACGCTGGATGAATTGATCAGACAAGCCAGCGGAAGGACACTTTCCGGAATTGTTGTTTTGACCGATGGCGTTTCTAATGCGGGGGTCGATCCGGTCACGGCACATGATCGAGCATTATCTACGAAGTCGAAGCTAATTGCTGTCGGAACGGGAACGACAGACCAGCCGGTCAATCTGGCGGCCTCCGAGATCGCGTCGCCAACCGACGTTCAGATGGGCGATCCATTCGAGATTACGGCCTTTATTCAGGGGAACGGTCTGGCCGGGCGTGAAGTCGATGTGGAATTGTTAATGAAATCGGAAGGTGACACCGAGCCAATCAGCGTGGACCGAAAGAAGGTGCTGTTGCTGGAAGATGGGCTGCCAGTCGAAGTCAAGTTTCCACGCAATTCGACAGAGGCAGGAAGAGTAACGTATTTCGTCCGTACCTCGACGCCAGATCGTGTGGCGGAGTTCAATTCTCAGGACAATGAAATCTCGTTCAGCGTAAACACGTTCGATCGACCAACACGCGTCCTGCTAATCGCCGGCGGCCCTATGCGCGATTATCAATTCGTGCGCAACCTGCTTTTCCGGCATAAATCCTTCGACGTCGATGTCCTGCTTCAAAGCGGTGCGCCCGGAACCAGCCAGGAGTCGAATAACCTGCTTTCAGCCTTTCCTGAGGGGCGAGAACAGCTCTACGAATACGATGTCGTGATGGCATTCGATCCCGATTGGAAAAGTATACCGGTAGAATCACTCAAGTTGCTTTATGATTGGGTAAGTCTCGAAGGCGGAGGACTTATTCTTGTAGCAGGAGACGTCAACACACCGGTTCTGGCCGGAATGGCCGATCCGGGAGGGAATGGGGCTGCGGGTGACGAAAGATACAAGCCATTGTTAGAGCTTTATCCAGTCGTGCTCAGTTCTTACTTCACCGCAGCCAGATTTGATCAGGATTCCAGTCAGCCGTGGCCAATCAAGTTCACGAAAGAAGGGCAAAGCCTTGGGTTCCTTCAACTGACCGACGACCCAATCTCGTCTGCCGCACGGTGGAAATCGTTTGCCGGAGTCTATCGGTGTTATCCGACAAATGGGCATAAAGCAGGCGCCAAAGTCTATGCAAACTTTTCGGACCCGCGAGCAGCGGCCGAACCGCCGGTATTAATGGCAGGTCAACCTCTGAATAAAGGGTTTGTTTTCTACCTGGGGAGCGCCGAGGTCTGGAGACTGAGGTCCGTTAGCGAAGACGACTACGACCGATTCTGGATTAAGACGATCAGAGAAGTCGGACAAGGACGCTCAAAACGCGGAACCAAACGCGGGCTATTGTTGCCCGACAGTCATAAGCTTCTCATCGGACAGACGCTGCGGATTCGGGCACGTGTCCTGGATGCCAAGTACGATCCGCTTGAAGCAGAGATGGTGTCGCTGGATGTTTACGATCCCAATGGCAAGCCACTCAACCCACCAAGACAGTTGAGGCGCGATCCCTCAAGTGCTGGCGTCTTTGTCGGAGATATTCGAGTCAGCCTGCCGGGAACTTATAAACTGGAATTGACCCTTCCCGATTCTCGCGAACGGGTGACGGACGAAATTGTTGTGGCGCTTCCAAAGCTTGAAGACGAAAATATTCGTCAGAATGTCAGGCTATTAACAGACCTCGTTCGTGATACGGGGGGGAAATACCTGACCATGTCAGATGCGGCAACCGAACTACCGGGGATGCTTCCGGATCGAGGTGAGCAATTCTATGTTGCTGAGCGTCTCAGGACGCTTTGGGACCGTGAATGGGTCATGTATTTACTTGTGGCGATCCTCTCCGCAGAGTGGCTGACGAGGAAACTTTTAAAGCTGGCGTGAAAGTTCGACTCGATGACCTCACTGAATAGTCTACCACCAGAAGCACGTTCCATCCTTGACCAACTCAGGTCACGGATTCGATCGTACGTGTTTTGGGAAGGATTGGCGCTTGTTGTCGCGGTTCTTGGACTACTGTTCTGGGCCACCTTTGTGTTTGACTGGGTTTACTTCCAGTTGAGTCATCTTGAACTTCCTCGCTGGTTCCGGGCGGCAGTGTTGCTCGGTGGTATTGCTCTTGTTGCGATGGGCGCCTTTTCGTGGATCGGACTTCGTTTGTTCCGGGGATTCCGTACGAAAGCACTGGCGATGGTACTTGAGCGTCGATTTCCCGAATTGGATGATCGACTGGTGACAGCCGTTGAGGCGGCAGAAGGCCTTGCAGAAACCGATTCTCCAGTGACTGCAGCGATGCTTCAAAAAACATTGAGCGACGTGGCAAAAGTGACAAAGTCACTTGATCTGGGATCGGTTTTCGACAGCCAGCCGCTGCGTCGTGCATCGATGGTCGCCGTTGGACTTGTTGTTTCAGTTCTTGGTCTCCTGGTGGTCGATTCATCCGCCATGGAACGTTGGATTGCAGGATATGTTCGACTGCAGGATGGGTACTGGGCGCGCGAATCAGAACTCGTGGTCAAAGTCGTCGTTCAACCGGGTGATCAATTACGAGAGTTCGTCGATAATCGATATCGACATCCCAAAGGAGGAGACCTCGTCCTTTCAATTGAAGTGCCACCCGGAAAAACGCGTCCAGAACGGATTCGGCTGGATAACCGTATGGGTCGGGGATTGACTCAGATATGGCTGACCCCATCCTCAGACAATGTGTTTCGCCACACATTCGTGGGTTTGATCGAAGATGCTCGACTTTGGGTCTCGGGCGGTGACTTCAGCCATTCCAATCCGTACATTGTCGAGGTTGTTTCACCGCCAGAAGTTACAAGGGTGACATTACACAGTTTATATCCTGAATACACAGGTCTGAATCAGCGCGGGGCAAATGGAACTGAACGAACGCCGAACGAATTGAAAGGTTCGCAGATCTCATTGCCGATGCTGACGGATTTCGTGATGGAAATCGCCGCAAACAAACCACTTCGTCAAGCGAGACTCGAAGGAGACGCGGGTACGGATCGATGGGAAATCACGCTAACAGCCGGGGCCGCTGCTACGATCGTACTGATGTCACAGGATGGTAAACCGCAATTGAAGTTGCCTTTCCCTCAAGCCGATGGGTACATCGCTATCAACGGAAAAAGCAACTTTTCTCTGGCATTTATCCTCGATCCCGACGGGGCAATTAAACTTCCCACGCTGCTTCGTTCATGGGCCGAATCAGGAAAGCCAGTGACCTTGCCACTTCCACTCCCGCCAGACAGCGTATTGCGAGTCACGCTGGAAGACATTGATCAAATTATCAGCCCGGCACCGACCCGTTTCACAATCAATGGGATTGTCGATCAGCCACCGATTGTCGAAACGAAGCTGAAAGGAATTGGGACCTCTGTTACAAGAAAAGCTCGAATTCCCATTTCGGGAACAGTGATCGATGATTATGGCGTCGCCTCGGTGGCGTTCGAATACAAAGTCGACGATGCAACAGATTGGCAAAAACGAAACCTTGCGGTCCCACCGAAGGAGGGACCACGTGAGTTCGTTCTACAGCGTACCGAGAATGAAGCCTACGAGCGTTTCGATGTCTTGCCCCTCGACCTTTCGATCAAGCAGCGTCTGACGCTGACTGTCGCGGCAGTTGATTCGTGCTCCGTCCCTTCATCGACATCGCCGGGTTCACCAGTTTCTGGAGGACAAGGCGGCATCGCTTCGCCAACCAGCTCGGCTCATCGGTCGCAAGGGTTAAAGTTTGTCTTCGTGATTATTCCGGAAGAAGAACTGCTCTCAATGCTTTATGGCCGGGAACTCAATTTGCGAAAACGCGTTGAACAAATCATTTCCGAGACGAAAGCCACTTTGAAGGAATTGCAGAATCAACATGAAAAGCTGACCGGTCCCGCTTCGCAAACCCAAGGCGTCAGCGAGGGGGGGCTAACTAACGGCCTGCCTGCTGAGGGGCGTCAACCGTCTGCCCTCGGTGAAAGGATTAAAGCAAATCTGCCGGGTTTAAACGCTGTTGCCGATCGATCACTGCATGGGGTCCGCAAGAACGCAATTGAAACGGCAGGAGTGGAATCGGCATTCGCTGAAATTCGAGAAGAACTGATCAACAACGCCGCTGATACACCCGCAATGCTCGAACGACTTGACGTCAAGATTCTCGCCCCGTTGAGCGTGGTCAACACGAAGAGTTTTCCCAATATTGATGGAGCGCTGGGATTGTTTCGACTGGCTCTCGAAAAAGAGACCGATCCAACGGCACCCCTTGAAACGTCAATAGACGAAACGACAACTCTGATCGAACGCCTGGAAGCAATTCTTGGTGAAATGGCCGAGATGGCCCGCTTTGATGCAGTCCTCGAAGACCTCAAAAAAACGATCAAAGCCGAGATGGATCTGCTGGAAGAGACCAAGCGTAAACGAAAAGAAAAGGCGATTAAGGCACTCGAGTAGTCGCGATAACCTCAGTCTCTCAATTGACACGGAGTTGCTTCAAATGTTCGTGTAAATTCGGTCACTCGCAACCGGAATATTTGCCATGTTGATGAATGATGATCGAGCCGCGCGTCACAGCGATACATTGAGCCGACGTGAGTCGATTCGTCGCTGCAGTCTCGGATTAAGTGGTGTTTCTCTTGCAAGCCAGATCACGTTCAAGAACTTGTTGGCGAGCGAAGCGCCAATGACATCCGCTTCCAGCGAGTTGAGTGGGTCTTTCGGTCAAGCCAAATCCGTAATATTATTCTGGCTTAATGGTGGTCCTGCGCAGCAGGAATCGTGGGACCCCAAGCCTGCAGCACCTGTCGAAGTGCGAGGACCCTATTCTCCCATTGCGACTCGGACACCGGGTTTAAACGTCTGTGAGTTGATGCCACGGACTGCGAATCTGACCGACAAGATCGCGGTCTTGCGAGCTGTTGTCACGAACGATAACGCACATTCGTCGAGCGGTTATGCGATGTTAACGGGAATCCCCCATCAGCCATTGAACGCTGAGAGTGTCACTGCCAAATCGCCAAATCTTCACCCCAGTGTGGATGCAGTAGTTCGCTATTTACGACCGGTTCGGAATGGATTACCTGGATCGATCGTGCTTCCTGAGCATATCTGGAATGACGGCAATTTCCCCTGGCCCGGTCAGGATGCGGGTATCCTCGGACGAAAACACGATCCGTGGTTGATCCACTGTGATCCCGATTCTCCGTCATTCCATGTTCCAGCCCTCGCGTTTCCCCACGAAATCTCATCGACCCGATTTGATCAGAGGCGTTCGCTGCTTGAGCAGGTCAATCGGCGACTGGATCAAACATTACACAGTCCGCTGGTCGGTCAATATTCTGAAGAATCTCACCAGGCAATTGGACTGCTAAGTGCCACAGCAAGTCGTAAAGCATTCGACCTTTCCAGCGAGTCAACTGCCACCCGTGATCGCTATGGCCGTTCTCGCTATGCACAAAGTGTGCTCCTTGCAAGGCGGCTCGTTGAAGCGGGGGTTTCAATTGTGCGTATCAACTGGCCTCGAATTCCTGACAAACCCAATCAGGGTGGCTGGGATACGCACGCGCAACATTCGCAATGCTGCAAGGACTTTTTGATGCCGATGATGGATAACGCATATTCCGCACTTCTGGAAGATCTGGATCAACGTGGGTTGTTGGATTCGACCCTGGTTGTCTGGGTCGGTGAGTTTGGGCGAACACCACGATTCAACGCAAACGGTGGCCGCGACCATTGGGGACACGTGTTTTCGATGGCGATGGCTGGAGGCGGAGTTCGAGGTGGTTCGGTGCATGGATCATCGGACAAAGACTCGGCGCATCCCGTGGAAGGTCGCGTCGAACCACAAGATGTCATCGCCACGGTCTTTCATTGCCTGGGGCATCATCCTGATACGATCATTCACGATACTCTGGGACGTCCGATTCCAATCAGTCGCGGTGAAGTGATTCACCAGATTCTTTAAAGAGATTTAATACCCGATGACCTGATGTTCCAACAAAAAAGCTAAATTGCGACGAGTTACTTCGCCGCTTCGTATTTCCCACCCATCGAGGCGAAGTCAAACAGTTTCGTCTCGATGAACTTGTCAGCCACATTCCCGCTGTAGGCTTTGCCACCCACGAGTTCCAGCTTCTTCACGGGTGCCCCAGGTTTCAAGTCCAGGTCGTCGAGACGGATCCAGAACGTTGCCGGTGTCGTTGCCGAGTCGAACATCACAATCCGATTGGTATTGTCGCTGACCGTGCGCCAGATTGTCGACGAGACCCAGGGTTGATTATCAACATCAATTCCCAGTGGCGTACCAACGCTTCGCATGACCGACAGCACAGACATCATCGCTTGAAAGTAGAATTTTTGACCTGCGACACCAGTGATGTATTGAGGTTTCGGTTCAGTCGGAATCGCTTCCAGTAAATAGGTCGCCCGGACAAACCGGTCTGCCGCGCGGGAGGTACCTGGCAACGACTTCGTCAGGCCGCCAGCATCTTTCCAGTACTCCATGATGGCAAGTTGCTTTTCATAAATGGGCGAATTCGTCATGACCTTAAACTGCTTTCCGTGATGGATCAACAGCTTGCCCATCACGTATTCGAAGACCGCAGAATCTCCTGACGGGTCAGAGATGGCGAGGTGCATATTTGCGGGCTTTCCAGTGGGAAGGACCACGGTCTGCACCTGAAATTGCTCTTCCTTAAGATCTGAAACGGCTTCCGCCACGGTCGCATGATTATCGAGAATGTATTGCGCCCATGTGCTCAGGCAAATAACCTTCGTCCCTTCGGGCGGCTGGCCATAATCCGATTCGGCAAGGGCCAACATATTGACGACCAAACCCTTTTCGTTCATTCCCTCACTGGTGCCAATATCATATCCGGTCACAATCAGGCTGCCGTATTTTGACTCCCAGCTGACACTGTTATTGCCGCCCTTTCCATCGCGTTTCATTCCGCGAGGAAGGACCCACATGTTCGACTTTAAGTCCTCACCCCAGTCCATCGAGCGACCAGTAATCACAGTGCCATCTTTGGCGATATACAGCACGCGAGTGCAAGCCGAAGCAAGGTCGGGAAAGAACGAAGCGGTCATTACGGCGAGTACAGTGATCAGCAAACGACGTGAAGCAATATCTGTTCGCATAGGAATTTCTTTGTAAGAGGGAATTGGAACCTCGTATTCATCGTCACAATCACGTTAACACGGAGTTCTCACGACTACGAGTAAACCCAGAAGTTCGGCAGAATCAGCCAGAGGTTTCAACCGATTTCCGCCCAAGTATCAGCAGTGTGCGCACCGGGATGCGAAACCCTCCGTCTGCGTCGATCGTAATCTCAAGCTCCGCGAGCCATTCCGGTGGGACACCTTTTAATCGATCTTGAATCGCGTGGAATGCCTCCGCACCGCTGTCCCCTAGTTCGCACCAACGTTTAATCGTCAAGCCGCCCGGAATTTCGCAACAGCGATTTTCACATGCTTCCACAAGCAAACCATTCGCCGCAAACAGTTCGTGCCAATGTTTTACGGTGTAGGAACGGACGTGCGTCGGATCATGCAGGACTTCAATCTCATGATTAAGCGCATCAAGATCAGCGTCTTCGTCACCTTCCATATCGATGACGGCGATATACCCGCCCGGCTTTGCCAACCGAGTCATTTCGGACATTGCTTTTGATGGGTCGGAGAAATGATGTGCTGCCAATCGACAAACAACCAAGTCAAACGTGGATGTCGGTAACGGAATTGACTCCGCATACGCCTCGACTGTTTCCACGGTCACTTTTCGTTTTGATGCCAATTGCCGAACTTGTACAAGCATATTTGGCGCAGGATCAACAGCGACAATTCGCGACGCAACCCCGGCAAAACCCAGCCCCGTATGCCCCGCTCCGCTAGCCACGTCGCAAACAGACTGAACGAGAGGAACGAGTTCATGTAAACGCGCAAGCGTCGGGCTACTGCTGTGAACTTCGCTGGTCGCATAGTTCGAAGCGATTACATCAAATCGTTGTGAAGATGGCGAACTCATAGATAAAAATCCAAACGTCACCCGAGGTCACTTCAGATTAATATGACTTAAGCGAATAAGATTCTTAGATGCGGCATTGCCCCAAAAGGTTCACCGTCAAGCGATGAGTGACGAACGATTACGAGAAAGAAACGCAACCGGCAATGAGGTCTGTCCGTGTTGTATCAAGTCCGCCAGTGCCTCGCCGATCACCGGACAGAACTTAAATCCATGGCCTGAAAAGCCCGCCGCAAAAACGACATTTTGTTGTTCCGGATGATGATCGATCACGAAATGCTGATCTGGCGTTCGGGTATAAAGGCACACGGAATGGCGTACTGGATCGGGATCGATCTCGGGTAGACACTCCGTCAGAAACGAATTTAACCGTATGATGTCACTCGGATGACATTCCCGGTTAACTGCAAAAGGGTCGTCAACCGGCTCGCCACCTGAATGCTCTGCGACCTTGACCGTTGTCCCGTCAAAACTAGGGAACCCGTAAAACGTCCCTCCTGGCATCTCGAAATAAAAAGTCGGACATCCGCGATCTTCATGAAAGTTGGTGGAACGACATTGAAACCAGCCCACAAACTTGCGTACGACCTTGAGTGGCAGCCGAAGGCTACGCAAACATTCGCTTGCCCAGGCACCCGCAGTTACGATCAGAGAATCCGCATGGTACTCGTTGTTCGTGGTTTTAACGCAGACAGATTGACCGTCCGACGACCAATCGACAACCTTCTCGTTGTCAATCATGGTCGCACCAAGTCGAATGGCTTCGCTAATCTGAGCTTCAACACAATCATCGACAAGCAGCGTTCCGGCTCCCGGTTCGAATGCGACATCATGATCCGCAGGAAACACGAACCCTGGAAAACTCCTTAATGCCTCGTTTGCCGTAAAGTTCTGCAGCTCCAACCCATGTTGCTCAGCTGAAAGACGAGCGCCTTGAATCGTTTCGCCATCGGCAGGTCCGGACAGGATAAGCCCCGTCGGGCGGAAGAGATTTCGCCCCGTGTCTCTTTCCAGCCGATTCCACAACTCGTAAGCCCGATGCAACAGCGGGACGTAGTCAGGATGCTCAAAGTACGCCTTACGAATGATCCTGGATTCGCCGTGCGAACTTCCCCGATCGTGTCCCAATCGAAATTGCTCGATACCAAGAACACTGACGCCGCGACGAGCCAACTCAACACAAGCTGCCGAGCCCATCCCTCCAACCCCAATCACGATTGTTTTATGCGCGTCGGATGAGCGCTTAGGTTTAGGGAAATCGTTTTCGCGCTGCTTGCTTGAAATCATTGGTTCTTTGCCGGAGACAAAACTTTCAATCAGTGATTTCGTGGGCGATCAGATCTGCGTAGGTCTCACGTCGACGAATCACAGTCACGTTCGTTCCATCGACCAGAAGTTCCGTTCCACGAGGTCGTGTATTGTAATTGCTGCTCATTGCAGTGCCGTACGCTCCGGCGCTGAACGTGGCAAACAAGTCGCCGCGTTTCATCGGTGGCAGATATCGATCTTTTGCAAAATAGTCGCTTGACTCACAAACTGGCCCGACGACGTCTGTTTTTTCGCAGCCGTCGATTGCAACTTCGACATTGTCTGGCATCGCAACTGCGGGCTTGACCGGCCAGACACGATGGAACGAATCGTACATTGCGGGACGAATCAGATCGTTCATCCCACCGTCCTGAATCACGAAAAGCTTTCCACCTTCACGCTTGGAAAACACGACTCGGCTGATCAGTACGCACGAATTCCCCACGACAAAGCGGCCTGGCTCAAGCGCCAGTCGGCATTTTGCTTGCCGAACGGCTGGAACAATCACTTCAGCATAAGCTGATGCAGGCAGCCCTTCGTTACCGCGATAACTGATCCCGAAACCCCCGCCCAGATTGATCCAGTTGATATCATGGCCGTCACGTCGCAACCCTTCAACGACTTCGATCGCCTTCTGACCCGCCGCAGCGTAAGGATCGGTCGTCAGAATTGGCGAACCCAGATGCATGTGGATTCCCTTTAATGCCAATCGCTTGTCTTTCAGGACTTTCGCAGCAAGTTCGCGGAACCGTTCAATGTCCATTCCGAACTTGTTCCCTTTCTTGCCGGTTGTCGTTTTTGCGTGCGTCTTGGCATCGATGTCAGGGTTAAGACGTAGGGCAACGCGACCAACTTTGCCCATCGATCCAGCAACATCGGCGATCGCGTCGAGTTCCTGTTCGCTTTCGACGTCGAACATCAGGATGTCATTTTCCAATGCAAACCGAATTTCTTCGTCAGTCTTTCCAACCCCAGCAAAGACGACCTTCGTTGTGTCGCCGCCCGCCGCCCTGACGCGGTACAGTTCACCGCCCGAAACAACGTCAAAACTACATCCCGCGTCGCGAACAACCTTTAAAATCCCGAGTGTCGAATTCGCTTTGACCGAATAGCAAATAACGGGATCGACTTCTGCGAACGCCGACTGAATCTGCTTCAACTGACCCAGGATAAACGATTTTGAGTAGACCCAAACCGGAGTACCGTACTGTTCGGCCAGCTTCGCTACAGGGACATCTTCACAATAAAGTTCGCCATCGCGATACTGAAATGATTGCATGTTTTTAGTGCTCTTGGAATCAAGCTGCATATCACGGGGCAGCTATTTTGTTTTTTATCAAGGCAGCCGGGCGGCAACAGCCCCCGATTCTCATCTTGGTTGGTTCATCGCACGGAGCGATCAAGTTTTTGATTTTTCGTTGTGGTGCATCGCCAGAAGTTCTGCAATTTGGACAGCATTCGTCGCAGCCCCTTTTCGCAAGTTGTCGCTGACGCACCAGAACATTAACC
>JBAXBD010000069.1:0-15107 GCA_037142165.1 Schlesneria sp.
GTATTACCCGTCGACACAACACCGCTTCGCGAATTGACCATGCCTGAATTGGTTGCACAGATTGAAAAATCAGTCGTGCGGATCATTGTGAAAAGTGATCAAGGGGCAAGTGTCGGTAGTGGTTTTGTCATTGATGCAGATGGCAGCATCATGACGAACTACCACGTGATTGAAGGAGCAAGAAATGCCGAGGTCGAGTTTGACTCGGGCGATAAGGCGAAGGTCGTTGGCTTCACGACTGTTGATAAAGAACGCGACCTTGCAATCATCAAGATTGATCAAGGGCAAAAGCCGTTTATTCAGGTCCGTGTCGCGAATGAACTCCCTCAGAAAGGTGAGAAGGTTGCTGCGTTCGGAGCTCCCCGCGGGCTTTCATTCACTGCATCGGACGGAATTATTTCGGCGATTCGGAAAACTCCCGAATTTCCGGCCAGGTCTGCGGGAACTTATTTACAAACCACGACACCCATCTCGCCGGGCAACAGCGGTGGGCCATTGGTCAACATGCGTGGTGAAGTTGTTGGTGTCAACAGCTTCAAGATGGAGGGAGAAAATCTGAATTTCGCAGCGTCTGCGACGGATGTTCGTGAAGTGATTGCCAGTCGGGGTGATAAGGTGACACCTCTTTCTCCCGACGCCCTTCCTGTCGTTTATACGGAAAAAGCGTTTGGGCGGGCCGAGAATCTGGCGGGAACGACGAAAGGGAACATGCTTCTGGGTCAGATACACGATGCCATTATCATGATGCTTCCGTTTACCTTCGATCCGAGCGGGCGGGTTTCAGACAACGTTGAACTTCAAGTTGAGAAAAATCTCATCAAAAAAGCGGGTTGGACGAAAGTGACTCGGCAATCGCAGGTCAAGGGAAGTACGGCGCTTGTGGTCGTTCTGATCTACTTTCAACAGGCGGAAAAGGTCAAAGATGCGGATAAGAAATTAGTCAGCGAACTCATGTGTCGGGTTCGGATTGTCGCTCGAGATGTCGATAAAGACGGAGTGGCTTACACAGCCATTGTGTGGGATGAGAACGGTGCCTTAGGAACCATTTCCATCAACTCGTTGCTCGGTGGCGGTTTTCCACCCGCCATGAAAACCAAGATCTCCGAGTTTTTTAACAAAATCTACGTCGGGATCAAAAAAGCTCAGCGCGGTACGGATGACAGCGCCGACGGAAAATCGGATGCGGGAAAGTGATAGCGGAAGCAAAAAGGGGGGCTGTCAGCCTGTATTTCTGGAAATCGCTGAACTCTTTTTTAAAGAATCCGCATCCTGACGAGTGACTCAACTCAAACGTTTCTTGCGAAGCGGCGTAATTGGTCGAGTTTCAGTTCCTTTGTCTGTTACCGGAACAGCTTGATTCATGTGGCCGTTGATTGCTGGTTGTCTGATTTCCGCCTTCTGGGTCTCGTTCCTGGCGACGGGTCTCATGCGCTTGATTTCCCCACGCGTGGGTTTGATCGATAAACCGGCAGCACGCAAAGTGCACGTCGTTCCCACTCCTTTGGGAGGGGGGATTGGAATCTGGTGTGGAGTCGTGATTCCACTTGCGGTTGCTCAAATAATGATTCTGATCTGGAGCAAGTCACCACCGACGTGGATGCCTCTGGAGCTGACCGAGCATATGAGTGGAGCCTTATCCCGGTCACGCGAGTTGTGGGGGATTATCGTCGCCGCCTCGATCCTGGCGGTGACCGGTTTAGTTGACGACCTTCGACCCCTTTCCTGGAAGTTGCGGATTGCAATTCAGTTCGGGGTCTCAATTGCCGTCGTCCTGGCGGGTGTGAGGGCGACTGTGTTCGTGAGCAACCCCTGGATCGGAGGAATCCTTTCGGTTTTGTGGTTCGTCGTGCTGGTGAATTCGTTCAATTTTCTCGACAACATGGATGGATTGTCGGGTGGGATTGCATTGATCGTCAGTTTGATCTTCGCAGTCATGATGCTGACGAAGCCAGGAGATCCGCATTGGTTTGTCGGCGGGTTCTTTCTGATCGTGTCAGGGTCACTGATCGGATTCTTGTGTCATAACTGGTCGCCAGCCCGGATTTTTATGGGGGATGCGGGAAGTTATTTCCTTGGGTTCAGCATCGCGTCGATGACGTTATTGGGAACTTTTTACACGCCGACCGATCGCAATCAGCACGTGATTCTGGCTCCGTTGTGTGTGCTTGCTGTTCCCCTGTATGACATCTGCTCGGTTGTGTTCATTCGGCTGAAGGAAGGGCGAAGCCCGTTTCAACCTGACAAAAAGCACTTCTCTCACCGGCTTGTTGCGTTAGGTTTAACAAAGGTTCAGGCGGTTTTGACCGTATTGTTGACGACATTGACAACTGGCCTGCTTGGACTGACCCTGTATGCTGTGAACAGTTGGAATGCAGCGGTGGTCGTCGTCGCGTGCGTTGGTTGTATTTTGCTGTTGATTGCCATTCTGGAAGCAGCTCCACGGGAGCCGCCACAGGCGGTTTGACAGGAGCTTCCGCTCCAGGAACCCAAGGAATAATTGGCGAGACTTCGTACGTCATTTTCCTGAAAGCGATGGAACCGTTGAATGGTTAAGAGTGCAAGTATTCGCAGGGAGCCTCGGCCCGAATCAGCCCTGCCAAACATTCGATCTGCGACTGCGTGCGCACCGGTTGGACTGATGCTTTGCGGTGGCCTGATCCTTGTGCTGTTGTTGATGCGATTCTTTGACGTCGCTGAGTCTGCAGATCAGGGTGAAACGCTTTGGATTGTCAGTTTCTGGCTGATTGCGATGTTTCTCTGGGTGATTGTCTCGTGGAGATCTTCATGTCCGATTGCGTCCGTCGGTTGGTTTGGAATAGGAGTGGCGCTGCTGGCGATTGGGCACGTAGTTTCGGCATTAATTGTCGTCGTAACCGTTGGTGACAAGCGTGCTGCGATCAATTTGGCCTGGGAATGGATTGGCGTTGCGACCGGTTGGTTTCTGCTAAGACAGCAATGTCAGTTTTTTGCCTTTCGGCAAGAATTGTTGGCGGGATTAATCGCAGCAGGGGCTTCGATCGCGGGGTTGGGGCTATACCAGCACTACGTTGAATTCCCATCAATGGCGGCGAAGTATGGTCCGTTGTTCGATCGACTGAAAGTCGCCGATCCGGTCGAGGCAACCGTTATTCGCAATCAGTTAGCCAAAGAACAGATTCCTGCCGAAGGCCCCGCTTTCACACTTTTTGAAAAGCGATTAAGGGACAGTCGCGAGCCAATCGGTTTCTTTGCGCTGGCAAACAATCTGGGGGGATTTCTGTCTGTCTGTTTAATTCTTACGGTCGGCGTCGCTGCTTCGCTCTGGCAATCCTCCGATCGCAACATGTGGCGAAAATTGGTCTTCTGGATGGCAATTCTGCTTGTCTTAAGCTGGTGTCTGCTGTTGACGAAAAGCCGAACCGCCTGGATTGGAACTGCCGTTGGACTTTGCATGCAAGTTCTACTGACCCGGAATATCAAGTTAAAGGGAATGAGCTGGCGATTGGTTTTGGCCGTGCCGGTGCTCCTGGCATTGGCAGGCTGGGGGCTTAGCCGTTTTGGTGGTCTTGATAAGCAGGTTTTGACCGAAGCGCCAAAGTCGCTTCAATATCGATTGCAATACTGGTCGGCCACTTTGCCAATGATCAGGGATCATCTTGTTTTCGGCGTCGGGCCAGGGCAGTTTCGTTGGAATTACTTGTTGTACAAGCTGCCAGAGGCGAGTGAAGAGATTTCTGATCCTCATAATCTTTTGCTGGATGTTGCAGCGAATGCCGGGGTCGCCGCAGTTCTTGGCTTGTTGATGATCATATTGTTTTTGTCGAAAGCGGCTGTCGATTTGGGCAATGCTTTAGAGTTTTCCGAATCGTCTGGCAGTCCCGTTGTCCTTTATTTTGTCCTCAGTTTTCTCGGAATGACGTGGGTCATTTTCTTGTTTACCGGGGCCGACGACCGGTTGCTGGTCCTGCTGCCGATCGCGGCGACTCTTTTTTTGGTCATTCGCAAGGGACTTCTACTCGTACGTACAAATTCCCGTGTCATTGCCATAGGCTGGGTCTCTGCGTCATTAAGCCTACTTGTCCATCTGTGTGGTGCTGGCGGAATCGGGATGCCAACCATCTGCCTGTTATTGATGGCTTTAATCGCTGCGGCAGACGGATCAAGACCTGACCTCGCAAAACACAAAGGCAATTTGAGGTCTGGAAATGCGGCAATTCTCGGAGCGATCAGTTTCGGATTGCTGGTTGCACTCTTCGTAACGGGGATTCGACCTGTTGTCCTTGTTAATGAGAAGTTGCTTGCAGGAGATCAGCTTGTTCGACGCGGGATGCTGGATGCGGCAAACCGTGAATATATGGCAGGGGAGTCTGCAGATCGTTGGTCCGCAGAACCAACACGGCGACGGGCGGAATTGGCGTATCGACGTGCCGAGGCGGATCAGTTTCATTCCAACGATTCGTTTCAATTAGCCGTACATCTGATGCGCGACGTCAAGTTACGTGATCCGACAAGTTTTCGGGACGATGTTCGTTTGGGGGCATGGTGGATTGAGCGATGGAATTCGACAAAGAATGCCGCTGATGCTGAAGAAGCGGTCGCGGCGTACGAGCGTGTGTGGGCTCGCTATCCAACCAATGCGCTGTTAATGGCTGAATTGGCGTTCGCCCGCGATTCTGCAGGATTTGTTGATTTGGCAAAAGAGGTTGCCCGTCAATCGTTGCGGCAGGATACAATCAATCATGAACGAGGCCACATTGATCGATATCTTACGGAGCAGGTTCGAAACCGGTTAGAATCGCTTTTGGAAAATCCCAAACAAATAAGGCAAGGGACCTGACGTTATCATGGACCCGTCGAATTGCAGTGAGATTTATTTCGCATATACTCCGTGATGCGCGTGTTTACGCTTGGCAAAAGCCGATCGTCACATTGCAACATAATCAGAGAGGCCCGATTAGTGAAACCGTTTTCGATCGTTCTATCGCTTATTCTCGGTCTGGCAGCCATGAGCCTGGTGGTTTGGGTTGGCCGATTCGGCGCGCCGTTACCACTAGCGCCGAAAGTTGATCCGGCAACCGAGGCTCAAAAGCATATTCCATCGGTTGATGATCTGCCGATGCCTGAATCGGGACCTCTTGGAAAAGCAGAGCTCTCTGAGCTCGAATTCAATTTTGGAGTGAGGAACGTCGGCGACGAGGACCAGCACGTATTTACCCTCAAGAACATCGGCGAGGGTGCTCTTAAATTCAAAATGGGGAAACCAACTTGCCAGTGCACGGTTGGGGAAATCACTTCACAAAACGGCGAACCCCTGACAAAAGACGGCGAAGCTGTTAAGGAAGGGTCAATTGCTTCGGGTGAATCGATCAACATCCTCGTCAAATGGGTGATGAAGGTCCAAAATGAAAAGTTCCGGCAGGTCGTTCCTATTTTTACGACCGATCCTGATCAGCGGAAAATCGAACTTGCCATTATGGGAGCGATTGACCAGCCGCTACACGTGATGCCAGACGGTTTTTGGGACTTTGGCGACATGTCCCCGAACGAGCCATCGGTTGCACAAGGTTACGTTAGCTCCAAAGTCCTGGAGAGCTTCACGATGACAGAAGTGCCACGTGAAGGTTCGAAGCTCAAAGTGAGTTGGGAGCCTTCTGATCCCTTGCTGCTCGCAAAATATCACGCCAAATCCGGCTACCTCGTCAAAGTGGAATCGAGTCCAGATGTCCCGATTGGAAAGTTTCGTGAACACATTCAGTTGAAATGCCAATCCGGTGACACGGAAATGAACGTTGACTTTACGGTGGGGGGGCGGCGATCAGGGCCCATCGAAGTCAGGGGCGCTGTCGGAGCGACTTTTAATGTCGAATCCAATCGGTTGTTTTTTGGTGAATTCCCTGCATCAACAGGCAAAAAGGCAAAGGTCAACTTTATCGTCAGGGATCTCGATGGCGAGCTCGAGTTGAAATCGATCGAACCAGCCGACGCTCGAATCAAGTTAACGGTTCCGGAAACTGGAAAACCATTTGGAAAATCGAAAAGTTATCAGGTTGAAGTGGAAATCCCACCTGGCAATCCTGCAAAACATCGCAACGAGGATGCGGAAATCCTGAATTTGAAGTTTAACCATCCTGGTGCTCCTGAATTCCAATTGGCCGTGGACTATCATGCGACTTGAATAACAAAAACCAATTCCAGGAGGGAATGTGATTTACACTACGGTTAAGTGGAATGTTCGTTCGTTCGCGTTAGTTATTTCGTTTAGCATTCTTTTTTCAGGATGCAAACCTTCGGCAGTAGCCCCTCCCAAACCACCTGGGAACGCGGCCGTACCCGGGAAATCGGCCGTCGAGACGAATAACAGTAATCCAGCAGCACTTCCAGCACCGGAATCGGTTTTGGACAGCGGCCCGAAAACTGCGGTGAGGCCGTATCTCGACGGGTGGGACAAACCGGCAATCGCGTTTTTGCTGACCGGCGAACAGCACGGATATCTTGAGCCGTGCGGCTGTTCAGAGACGCAGTCGGGCGGAATGGCTCGACGCGCTGATCTCGTCAGAATTGTCACTCAAGAAAAAGGCTGGGAACTTGTCGGACTTGATGTGGGTGGTACTCTCAAAAGATCACGTCGCCAGGATCAGATCAAGTTCGAAAAGCTGTTTGAAGGATTTCAGAAGCTGCACTATTCCGCAGTTGGAGTCGGTCTGGAAGAGTTGAAACTTGGGGCGGATTTTATTCTGACTCGAATGCCGAGTAGTCCCGAAGACCTGGCAAATTCTGTGGCACTCGTTTCTGCCAACGTGGTTCTGTTTGATCAGCCTGATCTCGGCTGGCCCCTTCGTTATCGTCTGATAGAGAAGTCAGGTCTGAAGATTGGCGTGACTTCAGTCTTTGGACCAAGCTTGCGCGATCGAGTCGCGCCTGTCGGTGTGAACACGAATATCACGTTGCGTGAGCCTGATGAAGTGCTGCCGGATGTGATTAAATCGCTTGAGGAATCGAAGCCCGATCTGATGGTTTTGCTATGTCATGGGAATGAACAAGAAGCATTAAGTCTTGCCAAGGCGTATCCGCAATTTCGAATCGTTCTCGCTGCGGGGGGATACGACGAACCCGATGGTAAGCCCATCCCCGTCGGTAAATCCTGGGTACTGAATGTCGGTCATAAAGGAAAACGGGTTGGAATTCTTGGCTTCTATCCTGATAACGCCGACCAGCCGTTTCGCTTCGAACTGATTCAACTCGACAAAGATCGATTCAAGAATCATCCAGAGATGCGCGAGTTGATGAAACAGTACCAACAGCAGTTACAGGACGAAGGGATTGCGATTTCGGACGAATTGCTGCTGAAGCACTCGTCGGGGCAGACCTTTGTTGGTGCCGAAAAGTGCGGTGGATGCCATACAAAGGCGTTTGCCCATTGGAAAGAAACCGGTCACGGTGTTGCGTTCACGACACTGAAAGAAGGTCCATGGCACGAAAATCGGGCGGCCGAAAAAATTGATTGGATCCAACGTCAGTTCGATCCTGAATGTCTGTCATGCCATATCACCGGATGGCATCCGCAAGAAATGCTCCGATACGAAAGTGGCTACATCGACGAAAAGAGCTCAGCACACCTGCTTGGGCAACAATGTGAAAATTGTCATGGCCCCGGCAGCATGCACGTCTCGCGTGAGGAAAACAGCACGAATATGGATGAACTTCTTGAAGGTCGTCAAATGGTTCGTCGGACACTTGCCGATGCAAAAAAATCGATGTGCATTGAATGCCACGATTCTGATAACAGTCCCAAATTCACTCCCGAAAGATTCGACGAATTCTGGAAACAAGTCTCCCACCCCTTCAAAGACTAATTTAGTGCGCGTCAAAGATGGGTTAGTGATGGGCTGATTGCTTTCGCGTTGTGGCCTGCTGCGTTGTAAATCGAACGACAAATTCCATCGATTGATCCTTTTTGAGTTGTGAAAGTGAGATTGAGTTTCGACAATCGATTTCACGTTGCTGTTGGCGGGTCTGTTTTGAATTTCTAAATGCCCGTGACAAATGGGCAAAATATCGGCAGGAGAAGGTATTTCGTGACAGACTCGCTTCCACCGCAGTCGCTGAAAGCTCTGAAGGATGATGGCGTTTTTGAGATCGCCTGGCCCGATGGCCAGACGTTTCGTTTGCCCTTCAAACTGGTGCGATGCGAATGTCCGTGTGCTCAGTGCATTGATGAAATCACTGGAGTGCGAGTCCTTCGTGCCGAATCGATTCCCGATGATATTCGGCCGGTCGAGCTCGGGTATTCGGGGAACTATGCGTTAAAGATTGTCTGGAGCGATAGCCATGCTTCCGGAATCTTCACCTGGGACCGATTGCGCAGACTGTGTGAACTCACGCAAAAGTGATCGCGAGGCTGGATCGACGGGAGCCAACTAAGCTCTAAAATAATTTTCCTGAGCTCGACGGCTTTGATGGAGTACTTCTTCTGCAATCACTGCATCTGATTCTCCGCGCCGTGCACGTTGGTCTGGGGTTTGTCGGCCTGGCGTTATTCTGGCTGATCATCGCGGTCCCTAAGGGTGGGAAATGGCACGTCCGGTTTGGTAAAGCGTTCGCTGTCGTGACATGGGTCGTCGGCGGATCGGCACTTTTCAGTTCCGCCTGGGCTCTCGTGCATCTTGAGAGCTTCGCTCCCCACATTCAACATGCATCGGACTCAATGTGGCAGCGTGAGGTCTATCAATTCATTTTTGCAATTCTGCTCTACTTATCCGCTGCAACAATCCCAGGAGCAGTGTTTGGTATTCAGGTGATGCGTAAACGAGACCGACACGACGAACTTCGTCAAACAAGCCTCCCCATCTGGTTGTCGATCACCATGTTGTCAGCCTTGGGATTGTTGGCGTTCGGGCTATGGCGTCTCTTCACACAACTAGCCATTGAGGCTGGCATGCCTCGGGAAGCGTACCTGGTCCCAGCCGTCGTCGGTGGCTTCGGAATCATCACAGTCTGGCGCGAATGGAGATATGTGTTTGGTCCGTCGCCGGGAAATCGTAACTGGCTTCGACGGCACGTCTGGCATATGTGCGGCACGGGAGTCGCGTTTCACACGGCGTTCATTGTCTTCGGTGCAAATCGTCTGTTCGGGTTCCAGCTTCCCGGTGCCTGGCAATTGATTCCCTGGATCGCGCCGCCAGTGATCGGTATGACGCTTACGGGTCGATATCTCCGCCGGTTGAAAACAGGATCGGGAAGTCCATCGACAGAAAATAGATTAAACTCTTAGTGTCTATGGCTTCAGCGATCATCGAGCAGCATCCGCCTTTTGCTCGAAGTACTCCAGCCATCCGAGTGTCATCAGGTCGCCGATCGTTGTTGATTTGCGAAGCTCGTCGGGCATCTGGCCCCAGTAGAACCCGATGCAGCCGGCAGAATGCTTTCTGGATTGCTCGATGAATTGACCGAATTCGGCCATCGAACACTTCAGCGGGAATGTTTCCTCAATGACCACTGGTTTGCCGACCGAGAAGTCTTTTAATGTTTTGAGATTTTCGTCGAGCTTGCCGGCTTCCGGGTAAAGATGCACACAGAAGAAATCGAGATCGTCTGCAATTGCTTCCGGGATAAAACCTGATGTCAGGCCGGGACGGTCGAGACTCCAGTCCACAAGGCCGACCGTAATCAAATGCCGTTTGTCTTTTGTCCGGATTGCGGCCACTAAACGATTAACCCATTTGCGGGCAATCTCGGAACGGGGGCGGTCTTGTTGATCGAGACAAATCACTTGAACAAAGTGCTTTCCTCCGAACGCAGGCCCCAGCCAATCGCCGTCTTTGCGTTTTCCGCCCGGCACAACCGGTTCGTTCATCAGGTCGTAACAGAAAATCGCCGGACTCTTCTCGCACTTGGTCGCAACAGATTCCCAGAACCTCGCTTGAACGTCCCAGCGGCCACTTTCATCAAGTTTGTCATACCAGCCTGGTACGTCAGCCTTGTGATAGCAGCCCAGTCCGGTCAGATCGAGATACACTCCAACGTTCTCGGCCAGATCGACGAGCTTTTCAAGTCGTCCCAGCTCCTTTTTGTTCGGTTCGGTTGCCGATTCCATGAACTTGCCGAGTTGAAGGTGAATGCGGACGACGTTGGCTCCGAGTTGTTTCATGGACCGAAAATCACGCTCAACCTTTTCCCATTCCGTTTCCCAATAGTCTTCGATCAGTCGTCCCTTTTGATCGTGGTCATAGTTAAATCCCCAGGGAGAAAATCGCTTGTCCTGCTTTTCATGAATAAACCCGGTCTGATCAGTCGCAACGGTGATCCAAGGGAGGTCCACTGCATTCGACGGACTGCTCAACCAACTCAGAAGCATCGCGATCAGAAACAGTCTCATCAGTACCGTAGTCATTGTCAGGCTCCAAAAGGAAATACGCTGAAAGTCTTGTTTCAAACCGAAATCCTCTCAATTCAAAATAGAGTGAAGGCCGGGCGGATTTTGCATTTGCTGGCCGATCTCTTTTAAGCCGCAGAGCGGCTACATATTTCAATGAATCAAATGAAATTTGTCTTTGGTGTTTTCACGAACAATGATCCATCGCTGCGTGGAACAATCGTTGAGAAACTTGACCCAGATGCAAAGGGCAAAATATGCGTTAAGATCCCGGAATCCTGAACTCGTCCCCATACCGGTCCACCCTGTGATTCCCACGGAGAAATAGTTCCATGAAGTCGTTCTTGTTGCTTGCGCTGTCCGCACTTCTTGTGGTCCCGCAAATTTCTGAAGCCGCACGGCCATTCCTTTGCTGCGACCATAATGGTGGCAAGGTTTGCGTCGTTTCCGCCGAGGGAAACATGGAATGGGAATACGCTTGTCGGGCGCCTCAAGATTGCTGGAAGCTGGACAACGGCAACTTTCTGTTTTGCTACTTTGACGGTGCCGTGGAAGTGACACCATCGAAACAGGTCGTCTGGAAATATCAGGCGCCGGAAAAAACGGAAGTGCATGCTTGCCAGCCTCTGGCGGATGGAAAAGTCCTGATCTGCGAATGCGGGACAAGTCGACTTTTGGAAGTTGACCGAACAGGAAAGATCGCCAAAGAGATTCCCCTCAAAACGACACCAGAAATTCACACGCACAACCAGTTTCGAGGGGCCAGAAAAACCAAAGAGGGTCACTATCTTGTCTGTTTCAAGGGGGAAGGTAAGGTCGTCGAACTGGACGGTGAAGGCCACGTAAGTCGATCCATAAAAGTCCCTGGTGATCCGCATGAAGTAGTTCCGTTAGCCGATGGGCATTTATTGATTACCTGCGGGGATGGACACAAAGTGATCGAGATCGATGCTCAGGAAAAAGTCGTTTGGGAACTGAATGAAACCGACCTGCCCGGTAATCCACTGAGACTGATGGCAGGCTGTCAGCGCCTTCCAAATGGAAACACGATATTTTGTAACTATCTCGGACACGGTCACATTGGCAAGCAGCCACAGTTTTTCGAAGTGACTCAAGACAAGAAGGTTGTCTGGCAATTTGACGACCATGCACACTTTAAAACGATCAATCAGATTTTCGTCCTCGATCAAACCGGGGAAGTTCGGCGTTAAGACGCACGCCGTTCGCGCGAGACTGCCCACTCGAACAAAACCACGGTAGAATTGGGTGGGATAATGCGTATGGCATTGATCTCGAATCAAAGACACTGTTTGTTCTTACTCAGGAACTGTCATGAGAAGCTCTTTTGCCTGTGCTGTTCTCGCGATGATCTGTTTGAATCCGATGGCGCATGCGGATAACTGGGGGCATTGGCGAGGTCCAACCGGTAACGGGACGGCTGATCATGCCTCGCCGCCAACGGAATGGAGCAGCACAAAGAACGTGAAATGGAAAGTTGAGATTCCTGGGCGTGGTTCCTCTTCTCCAGTAATCTGGGGAAATCAGGTCTTTGTCACAACGGCCGTCCCGGCGAAAGGTAATAAAGACAAAGGGGCGCCACTGGAATTCAAGCTCCTTTGTTTTGACCGAAGCAATGGAAAGCTGATTTGGGAAAAGACCGCGACGGTCTCCAAACCTCATCAGGGAACACACGAAACGAATGGGTTTGCGTCCGCCTCACCTTGTACCGATGGCGATCATGTCTACGCTCATTTCGGTTCGCGTGGCCTCTACTGTTATACGATGTCCGGCGATCTGACATGGAAGCGGGATGACTTTCCAAAGATGGACATCCGCAATGGATTCGGGGAAGGAAGTTCTCCGACGCTGGCTGATGACAAGATTCTTGTCCCGTGGGACCACGAGGGAAAGTCGGCAATCTTTGCGATCAACAAACTGACTGGCAAGGACGTCTGGAAGACACCTCGCGATGAGAGCACCAATTGGGCAACGCCTCTGGTGGTTGAGCACAACGGACGGAAGCAGGTGATCACGAACGGACAAAAGTCGGCACGCAGTTATGATCTCGAATCTGGTAAAGAACTCTGGCGATGTGGTGGGCAGACAGAACGACCGGTTGCTTCGCCTGTCTACGAAAACGGACTCGTAATCATTGGCAGTGGCCACAAGGGATCGTTTATGGGAGCTTTCCGGCTGGATGGCAAAGGAGACATCAAAGGGACCGATCAGGTCGCCTGGGTGATTGACCGAGACACGCCGGATATCGCATCTCCGTTGTTGTCATCTGGCCGAATCTATTTTCATAAGGCCAAGGTGGGCCAGCTTTCGTGTGTGGATGCCGCTACAGGCAAACCGCATTACATGGCAAGCCGGGTTCCCGGTCTGGACCTGATCTACGCATCACCTGTTGCTGCGGGAGGGTACGTATTCCTCACGTCACGAAATGGCAACACAACAGTCATCAAGGACGCTGATACGTTGAGCGTTGTCGCTACGAATTCGGTTGATGAAACTGTTGACGCGACCCCAGCGCCGGTGGATCATGAATTATTTATCCGGGGCGAACGGCATCTCTTCTGCATCGCAGCCCCGCAGTAGACATCAGGTCTGGTGTGGGCCGTAACGACGGGGAAGGGTGAGGTCTTATGTCTCGATTCATCACAAACGCCTTCACTCTATGCCTGGTTTTTGGGTCGGTCTGTCTGGCAGAGGATTCAACGGAAACGACTTCTGTCAGCCTGCAACTTGATCAGGTGATCGAGACAGAATGCACGAACGATGGTGTCACTCTGCTGGAAACGTGCAGTGATGCCGAGTTCCTGCGTCGAGTCTGGCTGGACCTTGCAGGACGGACACCGCCACTGGTCGAGGTCAAAGCTGTTGCCGCTGGCTCCCGCCTTCATCGTGGTGAGGTTGTTAATCGTCTACTCAAGTCACCGGAATTTGCGAGGCATTGGGGCCGGATCTGGGCGGAATATTTGACCGACCGTCGGCCATTTGAAACGGATGGTTACGATGGGCCGCGATTGCAGCAATTCTTAACGGAAGCATTCCGTGAGAATCAGCCCTATGAAAAATTGGTGAGCGATTTGATCCTGGGTGAGGGAACCAGCGACGTCAACGGTTCGGTCAATTTTCTGTTGCGGTTCAACGCCGAACCGGGACCACTAACAGGAGCGGTCAGTCAGAAGTTTCTCGGACTTTCGCTTCAATGTGCCGAGTGTCATGACCATCCACACGCTCGCTGGAAGCAACAGGATTTTTGGGGGTTTGCCGCACATTTCGCTCGGCTGCGAAAAATGACACCAGTTCAACCCGGAGAAGGGGAGTCGTTCTTCGTCGTGATTGAGCGACCTTCGGGCGAATTAAGGTTCGAGGACAAACGGGGCAAACCTGATGAAAATGGCGTCGCGCCAACGAGGACGGTTTATCCGCAACTTCCAGGAAGACCTCGAAGTAACGTATCGAAACAGCGACGTGCCGTGCTGGTCGAATGGTTGACTCAACCAACAAACCCATATCTTAGTCGACATCTTGTCAACAGCGTTTGGGAGCGATTACTCGGTGACAGGCTGGTTCAGAACCTGGATCATTGGCCACCTGAATCCGCGAGTATGAATTCTGAATTACTGAACTTGCTGGCCGATGACTTCATCGGCCAGAACTGGAACATCCAGCGACTCATTCAAACGATCGTCCTGTCCAAGACGTACCAGCGCAACAGTTCTGCGGAAGAGCAGGGGGACTCAGCGGTTGATGTTATGCACAAGGAACAGCAATTGTCCCACTGGGGGCGAGCACGGATTCGGCCGCTTTCGGCCGATCAGTTACATCTGTCGTTGGGTCAGGCCTTTGGGTATCACTATGACGAGAACGATCACCGCCTGGCAGTGGCCACTGGCGAAGAATTCACTCAGGACATTCCTGTCAATAATCTTGGTGCAACGCCGCTGACCTTAGCCAGAACTCTTTCGCTTTATAACAGTGAATACGTCCGGGGGGCTGTCGAGTTGGGGTCTGAAGCGGTGATCAGACTTTACGGTCCTACAGTCGGTGTCGAGCATGTCGAGAGATTGTTCATGTCGCTTCTGTCGCGAAGTCCCTCGGCCGACGAACTTGAATTCTTTCAAGATCTGGGTGGTGAAGCCGATCCGCGAGAAGGATTACAAGACATTGTCTGGGTGCTACTGAATTCAACGGAATTTATCACAAATCATTAGCCTGCTGACCCATGAGAAATGGTGTCATCAAGTGGAAAACGTTTGGAGATATTTGATGTCAATCTCTCGTCGATCCTTCTTACAAGCGACTTCTGCTGGTGGCCTTTCTTACTTTGGTTCGTCGATCTGGTCGTCGTTATTTGCAGCCCAGTCCGAAACGGCGAAAGCCAAGTCGTGTATCCTGATCTTTCTCGACGGAGGGCCCAGCCAGATCGACACGTTCGATCCCAAGCCGGATACGCCAACAGCAGGTTCCTTTGAAGCGATCGACACCAAGCTGCCTGGAGTCAAGTTTGCTCAGCACGTTCCCAGGCTGGCGGAACTGGCGGACAAACTGGCAATCGTTCGAACACTGACAAGCATGGAAGGGGACCATGATCGAGCGCAAGTTTTAATGCATACCGGTCATCGTCCCAATCCTCGCCTGCAATATCCGGGACTGGGATCGACCGTTGCCTGGCGGCAGGCCGATCCTGAAATTGATGTGCCAGCGTTCGTCTCCATCGGACGGAAGTTTGATACCAGTATTCTTGGTC
>JBAXBD010000070.1:0-15026 GCA_037142165.1 Schlesneria sp.
CAACCTGCTGGTCATTGATGACTGGGGGCTGGCGATGTTGCGAGCGTTTCACGAAACGATCGAGAGTCACGGCGGCACGACGATCCTTTGCCGGATTCCACAAAGTGTCGCCTCGGTTCTCAGTAGTGCTGGTTTGAAAGACAGTTTTAATCTTCGCGAGACGCGTGGCGAAGCGATCTGGTCGTTCTGATCAATGGAGAATTGCCGGACTAGCGAGGCCAATTTGCTTCGCTCGGGAATGGCCATTTGACGATCAAGGATCACGTCAAGATACAGAGCAGGCTCGCAATATCGACGGCATGTTGTTGGTTGTGCGGGCTGAATCGACTTCGGTAAACCGAAGATGAGATTGGCGGTATCGGTGTGGGGCAGCGGGCTGCTTCGCAATCGAGTTGAATCTTGGTAGAGTTTTCGTCCGAGAGATGCAGTTGTCATTGTTCGTGATGCGATGGAGCTGAGTCCGCCCGACTGTGGCGGAACGGGGGCGTATTTGAGGGTCCAATTCGGTTTCGGCCGAAGGGAATAAATGATCAGTTCCGGACTTATGAGAACCTCTGACGGCGAGTCGAGGACGAGGAAAAGATAGCGCGACAAGAATTCGCGAATTCAGTTCCATGTTTTTACTAGTCCGTGGGTCGGACTGGCCTCGCCGCACGCGGCAGTGATGTGTCTCCGGGAGAGACTCGATGTTGGTTCAGGGGAATCGGCCGCGCCAGTTGCACTGGTATCATGCGGGACCGATGTTGTTTGGTGACTGGGGTACGAGTCGGCTGTACGTACTGGGGCTGTGCTTTTTTCACGCTCAGCACTCGTCATTGTGGTTCATGCTTGCCATGTCGGCCTTGCTCATCGGAGTCGGCTGGGCTTATTCCATTATCTGTCGGCTGTATCCGGACGGAGGTGGCGTCTACTCGTCGGCGCGACATAAATCTCAATCGCTGGCGGTCTTCGGGGCGCTCTTGTTGGGGGCTGACTATGTCGTCACGGCCGCGTTATCTGCACTGGCTGCATTTCATTATGTCGATCTTCCGTTCCTGTCTCCTGCCGCCTGGGCGGCGCTAAGCATTGCGGTGCTGGGGATACTTAACATTTTTGGTCCGACCAAAGCGGGTGCCGCAGCGCTGGTTGCGGCAGTCTTGACCGTCATCTTCAGTTCAGTTATCGGCTTTGCAGCCGTTCCCTCTCTGGCGCATTCCAAAATCACGGCATTGAGCGGTTCACCGGCGAGCTGGTGGTCACAGTTTACTGGGATCATTCTCGCGATATCGGGCGTTGAAGCCGTTGCAAACATGACAGGGATCATGGTTGAGCCGGTCGAAAAGACCGCACGTCGGGCGATTTGGCCGGTTCTGATCGAGATCGTCGTGCTCAATCTCGTGTTGACATTAGCGATGTCCGCAATACCGAATAAGGTGTTTACCGAGAATCTGTCGGAAGAAATCATCCACACAATGGCAGAGGAAAAAACACCGGAAGCAGAGATGCCGTTTCGCGCTCATCGCGATGATATGCTGAAAGTGTTGGCGTCGTACTATGTCGGAGATACGTTTGCGAAGATCGCCTCCGTCGTCTTTGCGCTGTTGCTGTTATCTGCCGTTAACACGGCCGTGACAGACCTCGTCAGTATCCAGTATATGATGGCACGGGACCACGAATTACCGAACGTGTTCGCGGGGCTCAATAAATGGGGGATGCCGTTCATACCTCTTGTCATTTCGGTGCTTGTACCTCTTTTTACGGTGCTATTGGTCCCTGATGTAGGCCATCTGGCAGATTTATACGCAATCGGTGTCGTCGGCGCAGTCGCCGTGAACCTTGGAAGTTGCGTGACGACGCTGGGACTACCTCTTAAGACGTGGGAACGCACAGCGATGTCGGTACTGGCCGTGTTGATGCTGGCCATCTGGTTTACCATCGCCTATGAGAAACCTCACGCTCTGGCATTTGCAGGGGCCATCGTTGCTGTTGGATTAACCACACGTTGGCTGACTCATCAACGCAAGGTACGCGAGGTCATCAGTGGTACCGTCGCGACGATCGGCGGCACCGTCACGTCGATCGGCCAATTAATCGAGCAAGCCGGCAGTGCGGGACCAGTTGACAATACGACGCAACAGGTACGGTTCCTGGTTGCCACACAGGGAAGCCCGAAGCTGGTCCAGTTTGCCTTGGATCAGGCTAAGTCGTTTCACGCAAAAGTCTTGTTTCTTTTTGTTCGGCACATCGCAGTTCCGATGCTCGGCCCTGCCCACAGGCCGAATATCGCAAACGATCCCGATGCACAAAAGGCTGCCGAACAGATCAAGCAAATGGGTGAGGCGTCTGGCGTGCCGGTTCGCTTCCTGTACACAGTTGCCGATAACATCTCGGAAACGATCGTTGATTTCGCAGTGACTTATGGAGTTTCTCAAGTGATCATCGGGACTTCCAAGCGAGGGACACTCTGGAGGACCATGAAAGGCGATGTCATACAGGGGGTGGCTCAGCATTTGCCCGAACGAACACAGCTCTTGATCCACGCCTGAGTGCGAGAATGACGTGGCTCAGTAACGCAGGGCAAGTGAAACATTCGCTGCCCTGCGAGTTTTTTTGTTCAAACTCAGATTCGATCCTCGAATCAGGAAACGATCAATGAGACATTTCGTTGGTGTCATCGCCCTCATTTTGATCGCGAAAGTTTTGTCGCCGAAGGCGAGCTTTGCTGAGGAACTTGATTATCAGGTGACTGATCCCGAGCTCAAAGTCGTACGGCTCGATTCGTCTCCGGACGACTCTTTTCTGTCCGTTCGCGCTGACACGACAGGGCGGGTTTTTGTCGGTGGACGAAAAACTCTCTTTGCATACGATCTTGACGAAGCGGGACGCTACAAGCCGCGGCAGCTTCTCTATGAATTCCCTGACCACACGTGGGTTAATGACATCGAAATACGTGGTGACGACTTGTATCTCGTAACGGTCAGTGCGGTGTATCGAATAATTGGCGGACGTGTGAACCGAACGGGTCTCAAACCTGAGCGTTTACTATGGGGTGTGCCAAACGGACATGTTCATTAATGCTTTCATGCGTGCGCATGGGGACCCGAAGGGGACCTGTACGTCTCCATGGGAGATCCCTTGTGGTACTACGGCGACTTTAATCGTCCCGACCACTGGGGTCACTGGACTATGTTTTTCCGACCGACAAAACCAAATGATTCGCAACCAGGGGCGGGTTTAGAATTGGAAGAGCGTTCGCGTGACGGTGATCCAAAGAACCTGGAATTCAGTAAAAAATGGTCTTCGATGCCGTACAACGGTGTTGGAGGGATTTTTCGAATTCGGCCAGATGGAACGAATCTTCGTTCGTACGCACGTGGGTTGAGAAATCCATGTGGTCTTTGTTTCGATCAGAATTGGAATCTGTTCACGAACGATAACGACCATGAGGGAATTCCATCGCAGTACGCACCGGGGCGACTGATTCACGTCACGGAAGGGTCTTATTGGAGTTGGCCTCGAGGATGGATGCAAAGCAAATCTCCGGATCGGTCGGATATCTTTCCCATGGTTAATGAAGAGATGGGGCGAGCTGTCCCGGTGCTTCAAACGTATTACGCCGATGGATTCCTTCCTGAGAAATATAATAACAATTTGCTCGTCACCCGATGGTGTCGGCGACAGGTCTCTCGTTTTCCACTAGAAGCCAAACAAAGCACTTTTACTGCGAAAGAGCATGTTCTACTCGAAGGCCGCGATCAAGCACGACCGGTTGGGATCTGCGTTGGTCGTGGCGGTCGAGTATTCGTGACGGTTTGTTACATGGCACAAAACGAAGGGTCTCCGACCTATCGCAGTGACCTCGCCGTAATCACGCGTAAAGACGATCCTGACACGATGCCTTTCGCCCCATATGACGCTACAGCCGAAAGTCTTCAGAAGCTTTTGGAAGAGCGTAACGTGACTTCCTGGTGGAGGTCGTCAACCGCGTATCAGGAATTGCTGCGTCGATGGGAAGCATCACCGAATACCAGTCTTGACCCGCGAACACGTCGTGCACCGCTTGACTATGCAATTTCACCTTTATTGTTCAAGGATTTTGGAGCTGGTCTTCTGAAGGAGTTTGAAAAGGAGATTGAAAGTGATCCTCAACTCGGTGTTGACCAACTTCGCGAAGCAATCCCCCCGGAAGGCCCAAATCTCGTCCCTGATCGATCTGTCTGTCTCGCCCTCGCGAATGTTAAGATGCCAAAGTTTACTGCGGCCCGGTGCCGTGCGAGAGAACCGCAGATTCGATTAGGAGGCACACTCACTGCGGGATTTCGTCTGACAATACCTGCGGTCGATGCGAAGCTACCGTCTGATGCTCCGCTCGCCCCGCAGCAGAAAGAAGAAGCAAACATCATCTTGTATGCAGATGAAAAAGAGCCAATCGACCTCAGAACGCTGGGGCGAGTGGGCAACTATACCGTTGCTGAACACTGGAAAGTTCTTAAGCATACCGACGAACAGGAACAGTTATTCTCGCTGTTGATGGAGCGTCTCGATGATGACATTGACCGGATTCGATTACAGGCCGCACATTTCCTTTCACTGCTGAACGACCCCCGTAGCGAACCTAAGATCGCCAGTGTTGTTTCTGGTGTGCACGACCGACGTCTGGACATTGCAAAGCTGGAACATGTGAAACCCGTCTGGATGCGCGGGCCAGTCGCAGATGCTAATGGCCTTGAAAAGACGCTTCATCCAATTGAGAATGCTGCGATCGACGTGTCCGCAAAGGTGACCATGGCTGGACACGATTATGAATGGAAATTGACCAAGCCGACCAGTCCAGATCGGCCTCTTTATGACTTTCGTATTCAATTTGGACAGTCGCCAAATTCGTCGGTCTACAGCCTTTTTCGATTTGACAGTCCCACCGCTCAACGAATGCAACTGCTCGTCGGCAGTGAGGATGGTGTTAAAATCTGGCAGAACGGAAAGCTCGTGTTTGAACGTGATATCGTTCGTCCACTGATTCAACTTGATGATGTCATACCGCTCGATTTGCAGCCCGGTAGCAACGATATTCTTGTTCGGATTGGAATGAAGCAGGGGTTGGGTGGGCAGTACCTCCACTTTCGTCACTTAGGTGACGTGCGGTTTTCCCTGCAAGAAAAGCCGGACGGGCTGTCACTTGCCGATCGTTTGAAGTCGCAACCCTCAAGCGGGACGCAGCAAGTCGTTGACGAAAGGTTTGTCCAATATGAGTGGTCATCAGAAGTCAAAAAGGGAGACCCCATTCGGGGTAAGAAACTGTTTGGTGCCGAGTCATTGGGTTGCATCAAGTGCCATGCGGCTACGCCGACTCAGGCCGGTGGCGGCGGTCCTAGTTTGACTGACGCTGGCAAACGATTCACGGTTCCGTATTTGGTTGAATCCGTGCTTTCGCCAAGTAAAGTAATTTCGCCCGTTTTCAAATCAACATTGGTCGCGACTCATGACGGAAAAGTAATAAGCGGTCTGGTAGTGTCGGAAACAGGTGACAAGGTTGAACTTCTTTTACCAGACACTAAACGAATCGCCATTCAGAAATCCCAAATCGATGAACGGAAATTCGGCGACGTTTCTGCCATGCCCGTGGGACTAGTTAAAACCCCTGAGGAATTGCGAGACGTGATTGCGTATTTATTGACTAATCCAACGGAATAGACCGGTGGTTTGTTCGTGCTGCACTTAATGGTGCGTCGAAAAAATAACGAATCGAGCCGAATGTATGTATCACTCAGCTCGATTTGTTAATCGTTAAAAGCCTCTACAAGCGGTTCGCCAGGAGCGTCCGCTCCGAGAACCAGAGGAACTTTGGCGACTCCTCGAACATCTCGTTCCTCAAGGGTTGGGGTCTCGTTTAATCTGATGATCACAAACCAAGCTTGCTGCGGCAGTAGTCTGCTCCGGCCTTCAAAGCTTCCTCGATTTTTGACGGATCTTTGCCTCCCGCTTCAGCCATATCAGGCCTGCCACCACCACCACCACCGCAAACCTTGGCTGCGGTTTTCACACAGTCCGATGCGTTGACCCCCTTGGAAACAAGTACGTCCTTGCTCACCGACGAGATGAACGCGACCTTGTCTTCAGTGACCAGACCGAGCAGGATGACCACCGAAGGGGCTTTCTCACGAATTCTGTCGATGAAGTCCTTTAAGGACTCGCGTGAGCAACCGGCAGCGTTGTGGACAATCAATTTTATGCCGTTGATTGTCTCAGCTTTTGCGACCAATTGAGCTGCGGCATCAGAAAGCGATGCCACTGTATGCTTGGAAAGCTCTTTCTTTGCATCGCGCAGTTCGGCTTGCAGTGCTTCAATCTTGCGAGGAAGTTCCTCTGGCTGAGCCTTCATCAAAGCAGACGCTTCCTTGACAAGGTCTTCAGTCGCTCGGATTCGAGCCAAAGCCTTGGGGCCTGTCATACAAGTGATTCGGCGAACGCCCGCAGCAACCAGTTCGTCACGAATGACGCGACAGACACCGACTTGGCCCGTATTCTTCAAGTGGGTCCCTCCGCAAAGTTCGCGGCTGAAATCTCCCATGCTGACGACTCGCACATTGTCCGGATACTTTTCGCCGAACAATGCCATCGCTCCGAGTGTTCTCGCTTCTGCGATTGGCATCAATCGGGTTGAGACCGCCGCCCCTTCGGCAATTCGCGAGTTGATCTCGTCTTCAATCCGGATCAATTCGTCTTGAGTCAGGCCTTTGGGGTGAGCAAAGTCGAATCGCAATTCGTCCTGCTGAACTTTCGAGCCTCGTTGAGTGGCGTTCTCACCGAGATACTTTCGCAACGCATGATGGAGAATGTGGGTAGCGGAGTGCGCCCGCAAAATTCCAGCCCGCCTTGTTGCATCGACTTCGGCATGCAACTTCGTTCCAGATGCGAGTATTCCCGATTTCAGGACTCCAATGTGCACCAGTAATTCACCATCACGTTGTGTGTCCAGAACATCAAAGTGAACTCCTGCACCAACAAGCTTGCCGATGTCCCCAACCTGACCTCCGGCTTCTCCATAGAATGGAGACCGGTTCAATACAATCGCGATCTGCACATCCGGTTTATCGAATGACTTCGCCAATTGTCCGTCAGCAATAATCCCCACGATTTCCACATCGGCGTCGGTCAACTCATATCCTAGAAATTGTGTCCCACCCGCCTTCCGTAAGGTATCGAGGGGACCCGCAGACATTACTGAGTTCGCAAACGCACCTCTTCCGCTTGTTAGTTTATGTTGATCTTTACACTCGATAAAACGAGTCATATCAACCGACAGTCCTTCATTCGCGGCCAGTGATTCAGTTAACTCGATCAGGAATCCATCCGTCTGATGAAGATCAAACGCTGCATCCCCTGAAATGACCAGCGAGCCTTCTTTCTTGGCATGATCGACCAGCTTCTTGAATCTTCCAATTCCAGTTTCGACAACCCGAAGAAACTGCCTTTCTTCTTCGCGAATGGCATTCTGAACCGCTTCGACGGTCTGGCCAAATTCAGGATAGGGACCCTTCATCATTTGGGCCACGACCGGAACAAGTTGAGACAGAAACGGTTCGTGCATTCCAAGCAAAAATCCCTCCATCGAGGCGCGCCGAAGCAATAATCGAACGATGTAGTTTTCTTTCTCAGGGCCGGGGCCACACCCTTCATGAAGCGCGAACGAGCACGCACGAACATGGTCTGCAATTCGACGCAATGCACGCCCTTCAGGTGCAGCGTATTCATATTTGACACCGACAATTTCGCCTGCTGCCTGGCAGATCGGTTTCAAAATGTCGATTTCGAAGTTGCTCAAGACACCCTGAAGTGTTGATGCACATCGTTCCAATCCCATCCCCGTGTCGATGTTCTTCTTGGGCAACGGTTGAAGATTGTTTGGTGGTGGGCCGACTCGGTTAAACTGAGTAAAAACAAGATTCCAAATTTCCACGGTTTTCGTCGAACCGGGAGGAAGATAATAGATTTCACTGCAAGGACCACAAACACCATCTGGTCCCTGCGAAGGTGACGATGCGGGCCAGAAGTTTTCACCTTCATCCTCGCGCGAAATGCGATTTGCCGGAAGCTTGATCTCGTTGTTCCAGATATCAAACGCTTCCTGGTCATCCAGGTAAACGGTCACAGTCAGGCGAGTCGGGTCGAGGCCAAGCCACTTTTTCGTTGTCAGAAATTCCCATGCCCAGTGAATCGCTTCTCGCTTGAAGTAGTCACCGAACGAGAAGATGCCGAGCATCTCAAAGAACGTATGGTGGTAGGCGGTAACGCCTACGTTACCGATGTCGCCCGTTCTTAGACATTTCTGCGAAGTGGTTGCTTTCGTGAAATCGATCGGACCAATCCCAAGAAACTGGTTCTTGAATTGATTCATCCCCGCCGGCGTAAACAGAACGGTAGGGTCGTCCTTGGGAACAAGCACGTCTGTCGGCCGACGGACGCAGCCTTTTGATTCGAAGAACGTCAAATATTTTTCGCGAAGCTCGTCAGTTTTCATAGAATTCCCGTTCGTCTTCCCTGAACCCGACCAAGTCGGTGTGACTCGTCAGAATTTGTATTTGTGATCACTTCAGACAGCGACAGAGACATAAAGATCAAAACCACCCACGTTTCCAGTCTTAATGATCGTGGAGAAAGATAGCAGAATATCTGATTTCGAGCGACACTTCAGGTCCATCCATCATCAGACCTGAAGCATATTCCGGCTTGTGTGCACTCACGAATAATCTTTCAACATTTGTTAGGATCAATCTGACGGAATATCCAGAGTCATTGACGTGTAAATCATGAGCATCTTGTATCGGAGTGACGAAATCACGATGACATCTGTGGATTACTCCGCGATGACCGATTCAGGAACTCGTACCACACGCCCCTTATGAACTTCTGGTATCGACGACTGAGAGTTACCGAGCAACTTGACCTCGACAATACCCGATGCCTTTTTCACCGCTGCATGAAATTCTGCTGGCGTTTGAACCAGACTATTGTTGACATGGGTGATGAAATTTCCCGGTTGAAGCTTTGCCGCATCGGCTGGTGAATTGGCGTTTACCTTTGTTATCAAGACGCCTTGCATTTCAGATGCAGCGTCGCGAAAACGATCCCGAGCGGTTGCGTAGTCCACAGAAAGGCCTCGCCACGGTTCGTATCTCGGATTTGTTTCGATAATCCCTTCATCATCCAGCACGGGCCATTTGCCGAGCGTGACCTTTACGTTAAGGCGTGATGGCCATTCACCCCTTCGCCAGACCGTGACGTCGATCTTGCTTCCAGGTGCATTCAATCCCACCATCCGCATTAAATCGGCTCGGGATAGAACTGGCTTTCCGTCAACTTCAACGATCAGATCATGAAGAAGAATTTTGGCTTTGGCCGCTGGCGAACCTGGGGTCACGTCGAGGACCTCTGCAGCAGATTGCTGCTTTAATCCTGTGCGCAATCCCTGAAACTCCTTCCCGCCGAATTCACCAGGTCTTATCCCAAGCATGCCGTATTCGACTTCCTGTCCAGCCAGCAGCGTGCGAATGATGCGTCGTGTCAATGTATCGATCGGCAGGGCAAATCCGACCGATCGCTCATAACCTTCTATTGCGGCAAGGGACGTACTGATTCCAATCAGTTCGCCTTTTAAGTTCAACACAGCGCCACCGCTAAGCCCCAGGTTCAACCTGGCATCCAACTGCATCACGGCACCTAGTCGATAGAGCATGGCACCTTTCGCGACGTCATCCTGCTCGAGAAACTGATTCCGGCTGAATGAAATCGGCTCACGCGTCAGATTACTGATCAGGCCCCAGCTGACACTGGCCGAACCATCCCGTGCAATTGCATAAGGATTACCAAGGAGAACAACAAACTGCCCCTTTCGAGGCGTTGCTGCCGTCTCCCATTTCATACTTGGGAAATCCGATGGCTTGATCTCGGATTTGTCCCAGTCCAATTGCAACACTGCCAGATCACTTCTCGGATCGGCCGCGATGATCGATCCACGACATCCGCGGCGATCCGAAAATTTGATCTTAAGTTCCGTACCATCGTCGGCCGTGAATTTTGGAAAAATCGGTCCGCCACGAACGACATGAAAGTTCGTCAGCACCAGTCGATCGGGTAAATTCGGCGGACTGATCAGGCAACCGGCGCCAAAATCATTAGGTTGCACATCAACATCGCGAGCCTCGCGACCAGGCCGTGGTAAAATGAAATTCTTCTGCTCGTCGTGATTCTGCTCAACAGGGTAAGGCTTGAATCGAGCTATGCTCACGACCGAACGCTCACACGCTTCGACCACCTTGATAACCGAGTCCTCCAAAATCGCATTGGGATCTTGAGCCATTGTCGCAGATGCCGAAACAATGCAGCCGACATGGAACGCGAACACCGTCACAAGGCAGTGCCTTCGTCGCCGTCGGCAATTGTTTGAATCCTTCTGCATAATGAGAAATTTCACCGCACAAATCCGTCAGATCTCAGTCACCATCAGCCAATTCAATCCACAATCGTTAGTCCTCTCCTGCGGCAGTCAGCTTTTGACCATTCGCGAAGAACGAGGCCATCACTTTTTCCCGCAGCTCAGCAACGATTTCAGGATGCTCTTCCAGGTACGTTCTGGCCTTTTCACGACCTTGCCCCAGCTTTGTCGATCCGTAGACGTACCAGCTTCCACTGCGATCCACCACATTATACACGGCGGCCATGTCCAGCACGTCACCCTCAAGGCTGATCCCACGTGTCCCCAGCATGTCGAATTCAGCGACGCGAAAAGGAGGAGCCACCTTGTTCTTGACGATTTTCACCTTCATTCGGATTCCGATCATATTGTCGCCATCCTTCAGGACAGCCAACTTCCGAACGTCAACCCGACATGAACTGTAAAACTTGAGCGCCCGACCACCCGGAGTCGTTTCCGGTGAACCGAACATGACACCGATCTTCTCGCGAATCTGATTGATGAAGATCACCGTCGTCCTGGCTTTGGAGATACATCCGGTCAGCTTTCGCATCGCCTGGCTCATCATGCGTGCTTGCAGACCCACGTGCGAATCACCAATGTCCCCATCCAGTTCCGCTCGTGGAACCAGTGCCGCGACCGAGTCGACGACGATGATGTCCACTGCGTTCGACTTGATCAGCATTTCGGCAATTTGCAATGCCTCTTCCCCGGACGAAGGCTGGCTGACCAGCAGTTCTTCTAGATTGACTCCCAGTCGCTTGGCCCAGGCGGGGTCGAGTGCGTGTTCCGCATCAATGAACGCCGCAACGCCACCTTCCTTCTGAGCGTTCGCAACGGCGTGCAGTGCCAGAGTCGTCTTGCCGCTCGATTCTGGACCATAAACCTCGATGATCCGCCCGCGAGGGAAACCCATCCCGCCCAGAGCCAGATCCAGTGACAATGACCCCGTTCCAATCCCAGACACCGTCATCGAAGCATTATCCGAGAGCTTCATGATCGAGCCTTTTCCGAAGGCTTTTTCAATCTGGCCCAGGGCGTTGCCCAGCATCTTCTGGTCATCCGATTCAGAAGGGTCCGAATCGTGATACGTCTTAGCGGCTCTCGCCTTGGCCATAGCAACATCCTTGAAAGAAATGAGCACTGTAGAAAAATCGAAGCACTATCGTGATCTGAAGCGTAATCGAAAGTAGGGATTCATTCCATGATTCGCAAGTCCTTGACGAAATCGGGATTTTCTGTCGCATCTTCATCATTTCCTCACGCCGACTTGATATCCATTTACCGCGTGATCGAGATCAATACGTGTTGAGTCTCAAATGATCGCTTTCAGGCCCTTTGCCCATAATAAAAGGATTTTCCATGAACTACCTCAATGTGTTGGTGACGACCGCAGCAATCGTCGTCTCGGCTGGTAACGTGTTTGCTGACTCGTCCGAGTACCTCGTTGCAACCAAAACAATCCCGCTCAAAGGGGTACCAGGCAAACTCGATCATCTTGCCGTTGATTCCAAGGGCCAGCGGTTGTTTGTCTGCAACAAACCAAACAACACGCTCGATATCGTCGATTTGAGAAGCGGATCTCTGGTCAAGCAAATCCCTGATCAGGGGAAAGTCTCGGGTGTTACTTACGCTGAAGATCTCGACATGGTCTACGTCGGTAACGGAGCAGGGGTCTGCAACGCCTTCAGCGGTAAGGACTATAGCCTCGTCTTCTCGACACCAGCGGCCGGAGCTGACAATGTCCACTATCACTCTGGCAACAAGATGGTCTACGTCGGACACGATGAAGTCCTTTCTGAACTGGATGCCAGGACGGGCAAAATCAATCATGCCTTTGCGTTGCCTGGTTCCGTTCATGGATTCAAAATCGATAAAAAGGCCGGAAAAATCTATGCCGTGCTGACCAAGGCCAGCCTTATCGCTGTCCTGGACATTGAAAAGCATGAAATCACCGACAAATTTCCACTCACTCTTTCCGACGCAGGAAGCCCGGTCGCACAGGACGCTGACAACGGCTTGCTGTTTGTCGGCTGCCCGAAGATGAAACCGATGGTCGTTGTGTTCGACACCAAAACTGGCAAGGAAATCGCCAGCGTCGAGATTCCCGCCGGGATTGATGATCTGCATTTCGATTCGAAGCGTCATCGGTTGTATGCCTCATGCAGCGACCGCGCCTTGGTCGTCATCGAAAAAGTCGGCGACAAGTACGAAGTCGTGGCCAGGCTGGAAACCCCGAAAGACTCGCGAACCTGTGTCTGGTCAAAGGGAACTCTGTATCTGGGCGTGCCTAAACAAGAAGGCAAAGACGGTCCCGAAGTTCGAATCTTCGAAGCCCGGCCCGTTGTCGATGGCCAGCCTTCATCGACGCAATCGAACTGATGCGACGACTGCGCACGATTTTTCGAAGGAAGAATTCGTACGTTTGATACCATTTATTGTGTCCTGGAAGGACTAAAGCCATTAGCCGGTGGTTGAGCGTCAGCGACACCACCGGATTACGATTAATGTTGCAAATTTCATCCTGGAAGGATGACAGAAGCGTTGTTCAGACGGTGTTGAATTCGTCGAAATAACACAGGCTAATCATCGTTTTCCGGAATCCTTACTGGATTCAAGACTTTTAGGCCGCTCTATCCGGTGGTGTCGCTCGCTCAACCACCGGCTTATTGCTGCAGTCCCGCCGGGACAACGACCGACAAGAGGCTGGATACGTCCAGCCTCCTGCCGTTGATACTCCTATCCTCTTTCGTGTGAAACTTCTGTGGACGATGCACTTTGGTTCCATTCAAAAACAGAGACATCACGCGCACAAGCTTCAACGTTATCCTCAAATAGTCCGAGAAACGCTGTTTATTTTCCTGCTGGATGAGACGCAGACGCAAACCAGTCTTCATGAGCTTTAAGCAGTTTCAAAACGATCTCTGGATTCCGGTTTGCCAAATTCACTCGCTCCGTCTGGTCTTCCGCAAGATTGGCAAGAAACAGTTTTTGATCTTCACCATTGAATTTGCTGCCCGAACTGTCTTGAGCATTGCCGATCAGTTTCCAGTCTCCCTCACGGACCGCCCACTGTCCGTTCTTGTTGCCAAGATGCCAATGGAGGATTTCATGAGGTGACTGCGATGTCGCAGATCGAAGTACGGAAACGAGATTTTTGCCATCAATGTCGGTTTCGACCAGCGGCACTCCCGCTAAGGCAGCGAGCGTCGGGAGCCAATCACAGCCATGCGCAATTTGCGAGCGTGTTTCGCCTTGAGGCAACTGGCCCGGCCACGAAATCAACGCTGGTACGCGAATACCACCTTCAAACATACTGAATTTGGCACCCCGATACGGACCGGCACTCCCGCCACCAAGATGTGCCCGCTCTTCCATTGAGTGCCCATGATCCGACTGAAATACGACGATCGTCTTTTCTCGCAGGCCCAATTGATCCACACGTTTCAGCAGGCTGCCGATCCTTTCGTCGATTGAGGCCAGGAATGCAGCATAAAGATTCCTTGGATGAGGAAGGTCTTTGAAACGATCCAGCCAGCGTGGATCACCTTGATAGGGGTAGTGAGGACCATTCATGGCAAAGTACACGTAGAACGGTCGGTCGCGGTGGGCTTCCATAAATTGCGAAGCTTCTTCCACCATGAGATCCGGAAAGTAGCGGCCCGGTCGGTGAATCTCTTGTCCGTTCCTGTGCAGATCATGCCGGTTCGGCCCGTCCCAGTAGAAAAAATGCGAAAAGTTATCGATGCAACCCCCCATATGCCCGAACGAAAGCTCAAACCCCTGAGCAACCGGCAATGTTTCGGCAGAGTATCCGAGATGCCATTTTCCAATATGAGCCGTGGCGTAACCGGCCTCCTTGAATGTTTCGGCCATCGTCACTTCACGAGCCGGCATTCCAGCGACACCAGCGGTCGAACTGACGTTACCGGGGACCCCCGCGCGGATGGGATAGCGGCCGGTCATCAGTCCGGCACGCGACGGCGAACAAACAGGAGCGGCAGCGTAAAATTGCGTGAATCGAATTCCACGAGCGGCCAATGCGTCAATGTGCGGCGTTTCCAGGTCATTCGCCCCATAGCATCCCGCATCAATCGTCCCCTGATCATCCGTCAGGATAACGATCACATTCGGCTTTGCGTTGGAACCCTCAGCAGCATGTGCGACGTGGTACGCATTCAACAGAAAAAGTGCGAGACACAATTGCAGGAATTCGGACATGAGGCACCTTCGCGACCGTTGAGCACCTTCGTGATCGGTGAACTCCTCCACAGTGGTCTTCAACGTCCCATAGGTCTCATAAAGTCCCATAAGATCCCATTCTTCCCGCAGAAAAAATTGTTTTTGTTGAGCACCTTCGCGAGCCGCGCGGTGTAAGCCCATCGGAATCTTCGTGTTTTATCTACTCACTACTCTACCATCACTACTTTCTCGCCGCCTCGGCCCCCCGAGCGGCGTATTTATGCCTTGAACGCTTCTTAAATTTTAAATTGTCTACTCTCAACTTTCTCAAAACTACATTCTCGCCGCTTCGGCGCCCCCATCGGAATCTTCTTGTTTTATCTACTCGTGAGGA
>JBAXBD010000071.1:0-15013 GCA_037142165.1 Schlesneria sp.
CTTCATCCTTCATCCTTCATCCTTCATCCTTCATCCTTCATCCTTCATCCTTCAATTCGTCTCCCCCTTTACTTCGACATCGCTCACAGGGTCTTCTTCCGTTGTGACCGGCGGTTTTGCTGTCACGTGCAGCACTGGTTCTTCGTTCTTCACGTTCGGTGCGACGGCAACTTTCATGGATAGCCGAACGCTATTCTGTTCAAAAGCACTCACCGAAAACACAGGGTGAAGCCGAGTCACCAGCGGGATGGGGACCACATTTGCCATTTTCGCAGCGTTTCCACTGGAACTGAGGACCAGCTTGATCGGGGCAGCATCGGGATATTTGATCGTGAGCGAAACGTCCGAGGTTCCATGGTTTGTCGGCATGATAAAACCGTTGTCGGCCACGCTGTCGAACGTCAGGATCTGCGAATTGTCCGAGCCTGCCGACAGTCGAGGATTCGAGAAGGATTTGTCCCCCACGTTCAGCGTCACGACGGCCTGATGCAGATTCCACGATCGACTGGCCGTGATCAGGAAGTCGGTTCGAATCGCGTTACGACGCGGGGTCCCCTTCAATGATTTTTCCAGATGATCGACCACGGTCACCGGCAGTTCCGACTGACCAAGCTTCGCAGCACAGATGATCAATGTCTGGGCAGGAATCTCCCGGACCCACGTCGGGTCTTGCAATTGGGAAGCCAGCTTCATCTTGTTGTCCGTCGTATAATACAGACCCAGCAGCGCCACACGGCTTTGAGCCTTCTCGAGATTCACGTCCAGATTTCTCAAGATCGCATCTTCGGCATCATCGTTGTGGCCGTACTTCTTCAGGACATGGGCACACACGAGGTTTGCTTCCCAGGCATCGGATGAGTACGTCATCGCCTGCCTGGCGGTCTCGGAAGCGGAGGGCTGGCTGAGAAACGCCTGAATGATCGCACGGTTCGCCAGACCGGTTGCCAGCATCTCATCCTTTCGGAAGTGTCCGTTGCCGATTAAGACCAGCTTTTCGTACGTCTCATTCGCTGCAAACAGTTGACCCATCTGCTGCTGAGTCCGTGCCACGTAGTACCAGTACGGTGGATAGCATTCCATGAACCCTTCCATCCGTTTCAGGATGCGCAACCGGACACTCGGATCAGGTTCGCGTTGAGCCTTATCCAGCTTGTCGAGATCGTCATTTCGAACCAGCCACTTATCCGGGATCTTTTTCGCCTTGGCCATCTTCCACGAAACGTCCAGGAACTGGCTCGACTTTTGAACCACCTGTTCCATCTGCTTCCTGTCAACCTGCCAAAGATCCATCTCGTGGCTCACGGCATTGTTCCGATGATCCCAGAAACTGCTCGCTCCGGTTCGAACTGCCGAGACATACTGAGTCGTCGCTAATTCGGCCGCGATCTGAAACGTGTTCAGTCCCAGGTCGCGCTGGAACGCTCGCAGATAGCGGTCGCGTTGAGCAACCCGCTCACGATCGGCAATTTGAATTCCAGCGATTTCGTCAAGAACGGAAGAGTACAACTTCAAGACTTCTTCGTCGGCGATGCCGTTAAGGTCCAGATGATTCAGGATCTTTTCCTGCTCTTCAATCAACACCGCCTTGAATGGATATTTTCGAATGCGATACAGCGAGGCTCGGCTGTAGTTCAAAGCAACCGCCACCGCCCGACGCTGTTCGTCAGTGAGTGTTACGGTTGCGGACGCCGCCGACCGATGCTGTTCGTCAGTCAGGGGTGCGGGAGTCTCTTCCGCCGCCGCCATCAGCGAAGATCCCCAGCCAATCAACAGCCCCACAAGCAGGACCATCGGCAGGATTCGTTGCCAATCTCGGATCTGTCCGGCGAGAAAACTCGGACGTCGCGATTCGTTGCGGTAAGAAATGGATTGATTCATCTGGCATACTGTCTGTTTGTGTCGCGTCGGCATGGCCACATCGTCTCCACGATTGGTGTTACGAAACCGGTTGGCCGCGCCGTCCTGGCACGTTGGTCTGGAAGCCTCCTTACTCCCGATCAGAAAGAGTTTTGACACGCAATCGGTACGAAACGTTCGTCACCAGCAACGTGAAACCTGCATTGATCGCGTGAATTCTACATCACCGAAAAACGTCGCGGCGGACTGGCAGGAACTGCGTGTTCAAAGTCGGTCAAGAATCTTGACCGGAAATACATTCTCGGCGGATCACGTAAAGTTGGAGGCCCACAACGATCAGCAACACTGCGTTACCTGGAGCAATCAGTGAGCTTACGATCGTAACGACTGGGCAACCTGAGGAACCTGTTCACTCCAATCGGAGTTTTGGGCAATCAACCAAAGCGTTGATCTGAAACAGGGACGTTTGCATTCAGCGCTCGTCGGCATTTCCCATCAACACACTTCGGCAAAAAGTGCTGAAGTCGGGTTTTAACGACAAATCAAAAGTTTTCACTGGTCACTTGGGTATTAAAGAATGGGACTGATGGGACACATGTGACTCATGGGACCGGATGATGATGACAGCGTTTTCTTCGTCCCATCAGTCCCATTAGTCCCATTCTGTCCCATTAGTCCCATTCTCGCCCTCAAAACCGACGATCCCCACGAGCACCTTCCAAACGTCAAGAACCTATGTCGTTTTTTATTGTTGACATTATTTGTCGTTTCTGTATATTTCTTGTCGTGTGCTTGTGTTTCTGTTTTGATTTCAATTGAAAGGGGATTTCAGATGGTTCAACAATTTTCGTCACGGCAAGAGGCTCAGGATCATGCGTTTGACCTGATGCAGCAAGAACAGGCGGCTTATTGGCCGAAGGGGTATCGGTACCAGACTTTTCCGGAAGTCTTCCGCTTGATGAACCGCCCGGCAGCGACGTGGACTTATCATTCACCCGATGCGAGCCAGGGAACGATGGTCGTCATGCACACCCCGACCAAGACCACCAAGGAATACACGGTGCTGGCGCAACATAAGGGGGAGTGGTACTGTGATTTTCCTGCGCCCCCTTATCTGCTTTACCAGCGATACGAATGGATCAATGCCGAAACGGTCTATGTCTGTGAAGGGGAGCGAACGGCTGACGCCGTGGAAGCACTCGGCCTGGCGGCGACGACCTCGTTAGGGGGGCCTACCCGTGAGAAGCTGGCAGACTGGACTCCTCTGAAGGGGAAGCAGGTTGTCGTTCTGTCCGACTTTGATGACAAAGGGAGGGACTACGCTTGCGCAGTGGCTCAACTTTGCCTGGGGGTCGGTGCTCTTTCGGCCCGGGTGGTCAAGTTTCCCGGTTTGAAGGTGGGTGAAGGTCCGGTCGAATGGATCGAAAACGTTCGAACAGCGTCTGGCGACGATGCGATTCTTCCCGAGTTGCAGAAACTGGTCGACGCGGCAGCACTTGTGGAGTATGTGCCCCCCGTACCGGAGCCACCCAAGGGTCCGCAACTGATCTTGAAATCGATTGCCGAGTTTGAACCGGCAACTCAGCAGTGGGTGTTTGATCGAATGATTCCCCAGGGGAAGCTGACCGTACTGATGGGTGAACCCGGAGTGGGGAAAAGTTTGACGATGCTGGAGATCGCAGCGAAGGTGAGTCGGGGCCTGACTGGGCCGCATGATGATCAGCCTCAGAAACCAGGTTCGGTCATCCTCTTTTCACCTGAGGATGGTGTGGCGGAAAATATCAGGCCGCGACTGAAAGCATCAAACGCCGATCTGACAAAAGTATTTGTGATCCCCGGTTTTTCCGAACAGGACGAAGAGACGGAACAGAACCTCTCGTGGTCATTTCAACTCGATCGGGACATGTCGATTCTGGAAACCAGATTGAAGTCGCTGCAAGAAGCGGATGCCAACATTCGCATGGTGGTGATTGATCCAATCGATTGTTTTCTGGAATCGGTCACGGTGAAGAAAAAGGCGATGGCCGAAAGCCTCGCCGCGCGATTGTCGAAGCTGGCGGCTGAGACGGGCCTGGCGATCGTGGTTCTGACCAATCTTCCTCGTGGTGTGAAGGGAGCCAGTCAGTTGACCCGGGGGATTCGTCGCGCGGGGGATATGGGACCGTTCGGGGCAGCGGCCCGATCGGTCTGGATGATCGGACAAGATCTGCATAACCGAAACCGGCGATTGTTGTTGCCGGTGAAAACCAATTACTGTGAATTACCGAACTCGATGGCGTATCAGATTCAGAACGGCGTGATTGAATGGGAACATGAACCACCGACCTTAACGGGCGATGAGTACCTGTCAAATCTGGAAACAGAGGCTCGCGATAAGACGCCACGGTACGTGAATCCCGAATCGAAATTGGGAAAAGCAATGAAATGGCTGGAACTCCAATTGAGCGATGGTCCTCGACATGGAGCCACGCTGATCGCCGACGGGATTGAAAACAACATTATGAAAAAGACGCTCCGCAACGCCTATGACGCTTTGAACTGCGGGTCCGTCAACGATGATTTCGGAGGCAAGTGGTTTTGGTATCTGCCGGATCACCTGAAACAAAAGACTGATAAGATCGAAACCGAAGATCTCAATATGGCGAACCCGGCAAAGGAGGAAGTCACGATCGAGCAGAACACATAGTTGCCCATACTTCGCCATAGTTGCCCATACTTTTTGATGAGAAGAATGGAACTGATGCGACAAACGTTTGGCGTCACATCTTCAATCCGAAGTCCCAACGGGACGGCCCAATGTCAGCCCAGGCTTTCGACTGGGCTAAAATCGGGATGTCCCGTTGCGACGCAAGAGCGACGCGGAACTTTGCCTGAAAAACAGGTCTGACTTCCTACCTGTAGTTTGCCCGTAGAAACCTAACCCCACCATGAGGGCAAACCCTTGAAGGATTTTTCATCGAAAGAACAGGGGTATTTTGAAAATACGTGTGGAGGCGACTCATAAGTTTCAAGCTCTCCACTGACCTTGGTCGGTGGAAGCAACGACTGGACAGCTATCGAATTGATCAATCGGTTTGTTGCGAGAAAAATTAGCTTGAAAGTCGCTGCTTCCACCGACACAAGGTCAGTGGAGAGCATTTTCCATAACTGCGTTCCACGATTACTACTGTTTTCTCGAAGACAAATCCTTCACGGCGTTGCCATGAGGGGTCTGAGCCATTTCTCGGGCAACGCCCCGTCAATGTCCATTGTTGCCTGAAAAACGCATAGTTGCCTAACGTTTTCAAAATAAAAAACGGATACTCGATCGGAACGTGTCGACAGACATTGAGGTGACAACTGAATAACTTGGGACGGAACTGACCGACGAAACCAACCGGATGACGCAGGACAATACCATCACACCAGAACCAAACCCCATGCAGGGAAGTGGCCCGACTTTGACCGCATCGATCAAGGAGGCTGCGCATCAAATCGGGTTTGATCTGGTGGGTGTCGCACCGGCGGTCTCGCCGCCGGGTTTGGGACATCTGACGGATTGGCTGGCCAACGGGTTTGCTGGTGAGATGCAATATCTGCCTCGTCGTGCGGCCGCGTATGAACATCCTGAACATGTCATGCCGAATGTCCGTAGCGTGGTCATGCTGGCCATGAACTACAACACGCACGCGGGGAAGGAGGAGGACAACGATGCCCAATCATCTTCGACTTCGGCCAGAGTGGCCCGGTATGCTCAGGGTTCGGCGGATTATCATGACTTACTGCGGGGGAAGCTGAAGCAACTGGCGGATGCCGTACACGAATTGCAGCCGGGCTGCCGGACTCGTGGTGTTGTTGATACGGCTCCGTTACTGGAACGTGATTTTGCCAGACTCGCGGGACTCGGCTGGTTTGGCAAGAACACGATGCTGATCAACAAGCGAGCGGGAAGCTGGTTGCTGCTGGCTGCCTTGCTGACCGATCTGGAACTGCAGACAGATGTCGCTCATTCAACCAGTCATTGCGGGACTTGCACTCGCTGCCTGGATGTCTGCCCGACAGATGCGTTTGTCGCTCCTTACATCCTGGATGCCCGGCGATGTATTTCGTATCTGACAATCGAGCTCAAGAATCAGATCCCGATTGAGTTACGTGACGGAGTGGGTGACTGGCTGTTTGGCTGTGACCTGTGTCAGGACGTTTGTCCCTGGAACCGGAAAGCACCCATCACATCCGAACCTGCGTTTCAGCCGCAAGCGGACCTGCACCCAGCGGACGCGTTACAGATTTTGAAAATGAGTGAGCCGGAGTTTGCGGCTCGGTTCCAGCATTCACCGTTGGGACGCCCCGGTTGGGACGGACTTCGTCGCAACGCGGCGATCGTGCTGGGGAATTCGGGCGACCCAGCGGTGATACCCGAACTCGTTGGTTGCCTTAAGCAGGCTCCGCCTTTGGTTGGCGAGGCCATTAACTGGGCGCTGAAGATACTTGAGGGGTGATCCTGGCCATGCGGTCAACGATTCGGAATTCGTCCAATAAAAGGGATGCCGCCATGTTCTGGGGTCGGGCGTTCAAATTTCAAAATTGGCCGTTAAGCATCTTGCCCATCAAAAGCTCGCGTGACTGGCCAATTTTGAAATTTGAACACCCGACCCCCTCTTCATTCGCAAAGTTGTTTCACTGGACTCCATTAATCCAGTTTGAGTCCGTTCCAATCCACATCCCGAAGTTTGGCGGCGGTTGCGGCCGCCTTCAACTTGCGAACCGTGAAGTCCTTATGGTTGGCGACCGTCTGTTCGCTGATTCCCAATTTCGCGGCGACCTCCTTATTGGGCCAGCCTCGGACGAACAACAGTTCCATACATTCCAACCGCTCGAACTCGCCCCGGCTGAACCAGGACTGAATCAAGCCTCGCAGACAATCAACAAGGACTTTTTGCTGAGCGATTTTGTATTCGTTGCTTCGTGCCAGGCTGGACGCTTTTCGACTGCGGCTGACCGGTTCGTGACCCGGTTGAGATTCAGTCGACGGGATCAGCGACAACATCGGACGGCGTCCTGTCCTTCGCAAGACGTCAGTCAACTTGTGAGCGGTAATCGAGAACAGAAACGCTTCAAGCGGAGTCGCTTCATCGTAGTTGGGAAGTGAAACCAGAAAACCAAGGAACGCCTCTTGAACAACATCTTCAGCGGTCGATTCGTCCTGCAACCGGCTGCGAACAAACGCCAGCAATCGTCCTTCATATTTGGAAATAAGCCGTTCCCACGCAGCGGGTTCGCCCCGTCGAATGTCTGCCAGCAATTTTGCCTCGTCATCGGACATCTGCGTTTTCCTGTGTGTGGCCTGCCGACTATTGTCAGGGCCGTGATGGGAATGTCGCATATTCATCGGGCCTGCGAAAGGCTATTTCGAGGACTGAACGTGATTGATGCTTTGAGTCATTCGAAGAAATCGGCAGGACGCCGATTCGCCTGCGATTGCATATCGGTTAACCGCGCCTCGCAGAGAAGCGGGAGCGGAGCGGCGGAATTGCCGCCAACCGAGGCGTCATTTCTCGTTGGGGAATTGCGAAGAGTCGGAACTGGGGCAACGTTTGAAGAAATCGGCTGGACGCCGATTCGCCTGCGCCGCTGGCTGCGGGTTAAACGAGTAATTCATGCGCCGATACGCTTGGGTGAGCCGGCTGTTCTGGGGTCGGGTATTCAAATTACAAAATTGGCCATTGATGGGATCTCTCGTAGGATGCGTTTTCGATGGCCAATTTTGAAATTTGAACGCCCGACCCCTTTGGCGGGTCTGGCTTGGCGTCCCCCCTGCTCTTGCCGGTATCATTTAAACTGACTGAATTGATCCTTTTGTGTTTCGCTTCTGGAATCGACCGATGACGACTATCGACTTTGAAACAGGCCGCCAACTGACAAGGCGTTGGTTCTTTCAAGACTGCGGAGTCGGCCTGGCCACTGCCGCGTTGGGATCGCTGATGGCGGGACAAGGCCAAGCCGCTCCGTCGCTTGTCGATTCGATGCTCCCCAAGCAGCCTCACTTCGCGCCGAAAGCCAAGCGAGTCATCTATCTGTTCATGGCGGGTGCTCCGTCTCATCTGGAACTGTTTGACAATAAGCCGGAACTCGCCAAATGGGATGGAAAGCAGCCTCCGCCGGAACTGATCAAGGATTACCGTGCGGCGTTTATCAATCCGAATTCGACTCTGCTCGGTCCAAAATTCAAATTCGCCCGACACGGCGAATCGGGAGCGGAACTGTCGGAACTGCTGCCGCATCTCGCGAAGGTGGTCGACAACGTGGCGATTGTCAAATCGATGGTCACCGACGCGTTTAATCATGCTCCCGGCCAGATCATGATGAATACCGGGGCGCAGCAGTTTGGCCGGCCCAGCATGGGGGCGTGGTCGCTTTATGGCCTGGGGAGCGAATCACAGGACTTGCCCGGTTTTATCGTCTTCAGTTCCGGATCGAAGGGACCGAGCGGCGGTCAGTCGAACTGGGGCTGTGGGTTTCTGCCGACGGTCAATCAAGGGGTCCTGTTCCGATCCAGCGGCGAGCCAGTGCTGTTCCTCGACAACCCGCGTGGCATCGATCGACAGATCCAGCGTGAATCACTCGATTCACTTCGTCAGTTGAACGAACTTCGACTGCAAGCAACGGGCGACCCAGAGATCGCCGCTCGGATCAGTTCTTACGAGATGGCGTACCGGATGCAGGCGAGTGCTCCAGACCTGATGGATCTTTCGAACGAGACCAAAGCGACATTGGAAATGTATGGGGCGGAACCCGGAAAATCATCGTTTGCGAACAACTGTTTGCTGGCCAGACGACTGGTTGAGAAAGGGGTCCGTTTCGTGCAACTGTTCCACGAAGCGTGGGATCATCATGGCGGTCTGGTGAATGGTCTCAAGGATCAATGTGGCAAGACAGACCAGGCTTCGGCTGCTCTGATCATGGACCTCAAACAGCGCGGACTATTGGAAGATACGCTGGTGATCTGGGGTGGCGAGTTCGGAAGAACTCCGATGGTCCAGGGAGGCAACGACGGACGCGACCATCATCCCAACTGCTTTACCATGTGGATGGCAGGCGGCGGAGTGAAGCCGGGGATCACAATCGGTGAATCGGACGAGTTCGGGTTCAACGCCACAGCGGACCGGGTTCACGTTCACGATCTGCATGCGACGATTATGCATCTGATGGGATTTGATCACACAAAGTTAACGTACCGTTTCCAGGGACGGGATTTCAGGCTGACCGACGTGCATGGGAACGTTGTGCAGAAGCTGTTGGCGTGAGACGGACGAATCTGTCGGTCGCGAATGTCGGGAGGGCGAAGCTCCTGCCGAGCCGCGAAGCAGGTAAACGCGTTGAACGATGGCCTGACGGGGCCTCGGAAGGGTTCGTTTGTGGCGTAAATTGATGACTTGGATCTTCAAGTATTGGCATGAATATGGATGAGAAAAAACAGATCTCATTTGTCCCGCTATTCGAGTACTTAACGCTGCGCAAAGTCCGATGGCATATCCGAGATCTGGAAGCACAGGGCTATGAACTGACATCCGTTGTGCCTCCGAGTGTTCTCGGGTCAAGCAAACTTACTCTCGAATTCCAAAAGGTATCTCCCGTGAGGCATACCGAAGTCCTGTTTTCGCTCCTATGGAGGCCGATCGGAAAGCAATCAACATGGTCGTATGCTGAAACGCTCGGAACTTACCACTACATCAAGGAATCTTCAGCACGAAGCGATGGAGACAGCGAATAGATTATTCTCATTTTTTCGTCACGATCCGAAGGCGAAACCGATTGTCGAAAACAGGGGGATAAGGACCATTGCGATGGGTCTAAAAAAGTGATGCCGCCGTGTTCTGGGGTCGGGTGTTAAGATTTCAAAATTGGCCAATCAGGCGATTTTGATGGCCAGAACGCTCAACGGCCAATTTTGAAATTTGAACGCCCGACCCCCCGCTTGGGTTAACCGAATGTGCGGCCGAACCAGCGACGAAATCCCGTGAACAGAGATTGAGGATCGACGATGATTTTTGCATGACCCACGGTTCCGGGTAACAAGGAATCAGGTGGTGTCGAAAGACGAACTCGGGCCTGATACCAGGTCCCTACAGGTTTGATGAGGCCCGATGAAGTGACTCGGGTCGGGAGATTGGCGCGACGAATCAGGCTGTTCGTCACGAGATCGATATCGAGGCCGGCGAGTTCCACTACTTCGCCTGTCAACGTTTGGCCGGGGGCTTCGATCAGACTGAGGCGAACCGACTGACCGACACGAACGAGAGGAAAATCACCTTGATTAATCACCAGCGTGGCTTCCAATTGAGACGGATCACCGATCAGGCAGACGGTGGTACCCGCTCGCAGAAAACAACCTCGGTTTCGTTCGTCGAGCGGAGTCACCGACCAATAAGGCAACGAGCCGGGTTGGGAGCGACTCTGGTGCTGAGCCGGCATCACGGTCCCGGCACGGGGTGCACGCAAGACAAGACGTTCGGCATCAAGACTTCTACGCTGAAGTTGCTGTTCCATTTCGTGCAGCGATTCGCGAACAATGGGAATCTGAACTGCCACGCCGGGTTCGTTAATTCGTCGGCTTTCAAGCTGATCCAACCGGACACGGTATTCAGCAACTTCACCTTCCAGTCTTGCCAGTTCACGTTCGAGGCGTGGGTCAACCAGTTTCGCAAGCAGTTGCTTCGACTCAACCGTCGACCCAGGTTTGACGCTATCGACCAGAGTCCCTTCGGCGGTGACGTAGACTCGAGCCGCATTTTCGGGTTCCAGGATCGCAGTGGTCGAGACTCGTGTGGGGAGCGGAACAAACACGATCGCCGCCAGTACCAGCAGCGTCAGACCCGCTTTGAACCGGAACTGCGGCCATTGAATGTTGGCCCGCTGCTCCGGGGCCTTCACCCAGCGGGACAAATTCAAAATGGGCAAGCCGAACATCAGTATGATTGTGATCGCTCCAAACATTTGCACGAACGGGACCAAGCCATGAGGTTTGAGCCAGTAATACAACGCACCCAGAATCGAAAGGGTCAGGAATGTTCGGTATGTGGCCGAGATGACTCCGTACGCGATCAAACCCCATTCCTGTTGAGTCGACAAGGGCCGCGACATCGGAAGGTTCAGGCCGAAGTACCAGTTGGCCAGGCGCCTTTGAACCGCCAGACCGATTGCGGATACAGATTGGGAATTTCCAGCCAGTCGGAAAGAATGAAATAGCCATCGTATCTCAGCAGGGGATTGCCGTTAAAGACGACCGTGCTGACGCTGCAGACGATCATCAGGTTCAAGCAGATCGAATGGAACAATCCTGGTTCGCTGAACCACCACAAAAACGTGCATGCCGCTGCGATGGTCGCTTCGATGGCGATTCCCGCCGCACTGACCGCCATCCGTTGCCACTTACTGCTGAGCATCCAGATGTCGCTGACGTTGCAATAAAGGCAGGGAGTAAAAACCAGCAGCATCAGTCCCATTTCGTGGCACTCACCTCCGAACCGCTTGCAGGCAAGGCCGTGACCAATCTCGTGCACAACCTTCACGCAGGCCAGGATGCAGACCATCAGCACCAGGTTTTGAGCACTCAGCCAACTGCGGGCTTCGGGAAGCCTGGCGACAAGCTGGTCAAACTGAACGAAGACCAGAACCAAGGCCGACACGATCAGCATTCCTGCAGCGGTCAGGAACCAGGGAGAAAACAACCAGCCACATCGAGCCGCCAACCAGCCGAGGAACTTGTCAGGATCGAAGCCACGAAAACGGATCGCCAGCAGATTCGAGAATTTCGACCAGCGTTTGGCTTTCGTCGCATTCGCAACCTTCGCTGCAAGCACCCGTCCATAACCGGGCTGCTGAGAAACGAGCAGCCCTTGTTGGATCAACTGCCCCACAAACCGACTCAATTCTTCAGGAGCCAAAGTTTGTGGCCGGAACCGTTCTCCAAACGCGGTACAGAGATCGCCCGCGTCGACGGAGCGTTCCAGTTGATTCATCACGAAGTACTCTTCGTCTCGCAGTTCGTAATAACTGAGAGTCACCGGATCTTTCACGCCCCAACTTCGACGTCCCTGTTGGGGAGGGGTGATTTGTAGATCAGGTCGTTTTCGCCACGGAATGGACACCGCACAATCCAAGTTTCGAGTTTGAATGGGTTATGCTTGAGAATACCGAAATCGCGTCCGTTCGTCGTTGGAGGCATTGGGAATTCGCGCAACAAATATGGAAGATCGTGTCAAATGAAGAAACACATAGCGGGCAATTACGCCCTGTTAAGGGCAGAGGAAATCAGCCCAGGACAAGCACGTATTCGAGCCCCGCTCTGGGGTATTGGTACGATGAAACAGAGGCCCCTGTAAGGGCATTGGAATCGGTCGATCTTAAAATTTATTCCTTTTCGGTCAGTTTGAACGGACTGCTGTGCCCCTTCAGGGCACCTGATTATGTTGGGATGATATCCCAGGGCGGCGCTCGAAGACGAGCTTGCCCTGGGCTAGTATCCATTGCCCATTCTGGGCAAAAAGACCTTATACCTGGACGCCGATTGAAATGGTCTCTATTTCGTGTCACTAAACGTCATCAAGTAAGAACACTGTTTCATCAGGCCGACCGCGCCGTCGATGCGTTTACGGGAGGGGGTCGGGCGTTCAAATTTCAAAATTGGCCGATCAAGCGAACTCTGTTGATACACTCGGCGATGTGGCCAATTTTGAAATTTGAACACCCGACCCCAGAGCATCGATTCAATCAATTTGTCATACGGTAAATTAACATGCCAGAATCCGTCGCTTTCGTTTCCATCAAAGAACTTGGCCGTCGTCTCCGTTCGCGTGAGATCACAGCCGTTGAATTGGCCGAGTCGTTTCTTGCACGGCTCAAACAATTCGGGGCGGAATACAATGCCGTCGTGCAGATCACAACGGACATCGCTTTGGCGCAGGCCAGGCAGGCTGATGAAGAACTCGGTCGCGGTCACGATCGCGGGCCGCTGCATGGGATTCCGTTCGGAGTCAAAGACCTGCTGGCGACAAAAGGGATTGCAACGTCATGGGGCGCGGCTCCATTGAAGGAGCAGATGATTGATAGTGACGCCACAGTGATTGTACGCCTGCGGATTGCGGGTGCCGTAATGTGTGCCAAGCTGGCAATGGTCGAGTTGGCAGGTGGGTTTGGATACAAGCAGGCGAACGCTAGCTTTACCGGGCCGGGTCTCAATCCGTGGGATAAAACGTGCTGGTCGGGTGGTTCCTCATCGGGACCGGGGTCAGCCGTTGGTGCGGGGCTGGTCCCGTTCGCGATCGGTTCCGAGACGATGGGGTCCATCGTGACCCCCTCCGGCTATTGCGGGATCGCGGGACTCAGGCCGACCTACGGTCGAGTCAGTCGGCATGGCGCGATGGCACTCAGTTGGACCATGGATAAAATCGGGCCCATGTGCAGGACGGCAGAAGACTGCGGAATGGTCTTAAACGCCATCGCTGGCCCCGACCCCGATGACGCGACCAGCATTGCATCCCCCTGGTCGTTTGAAGCAGCGCCCTCGCAAAGTGGATTCCGCATGGCCGTGCTGAAAGTGGAAAGTCATGATGTCCAGGCAGAAGTCTTCGTCAATTATGAGAAGACTCTGGAGGTCCTGCGAAAAATCGGGACGGTCGAGACGATTGAGCTGCCGGACATGCCCTATTCGATCGTCGGTTCGACAATCATTTCCTGCGAAATGGCTGCTGCGTTTGAGAAATTCATCAGTAGCGGTGACGTGTGGGAGCTGGCCGCGCCTGAAGACCGATGGGGTGGTTATTCAAATCTGGTCATCCCTGCAAAGGATTACATCAACGCGATGAGGATTCGGGTCAAAATTCAGCAGACGATGGACCGTCTGATGGCAAACTATGACGCGGTTGTCACTCCGACGCTGAACACGGAAGCGGGCCCGATTACAAAGAAGTTCTCGGAATGGGCTAGAGGGTTTGTCTGCTCGGAATTAACGGCAGCGGCCAACGTGGCGGGGCTACCGGGGTTAACGATTCCTAATGGATTTGGAGAGCGAGGACTGCCCACGGGCATTGAATTCACAGGTCGTGCGATGGCCGAGAATCGCATTCTGGCAATTGCCATGGCCTATCAACAGCAAACAGACTGGCACACGAAACATCCGAAGATTTAGAGACATCCGTGCTTCGTCAATCTTCTGAATTAGTGTGCCACTGTATGACCGTCCTCGGTCATGCAGTGCTCTTTCACCGGCAGAACGAAAAGACACTGCTTCTGCGAAGACTCCGAAGCAGTGGCACAGGATCATAATTCAGAAGTTTGACAACGCACCAGTTGCATTATCGCGATCCACGCAAACGGGGATCAGACGCATCCCTCAGGGCTTCGCCCATCAAATTGTATGCAGTAATTGTGAGGAAGATTGCCAGGCCAGGAAAGTGAATTAACCAGGGGGCATGCTGTAACGCATCACGTCCATCCGCCAGAAGCCCGCCCCACGACGGAGTTGGTTTTGAGATGCCGAGACCAAGAAACGACAAGGCGCTTTCCGTCAGGATGGCTCCGGCGATCCCGAATGTTGCGGAGACAAGGACGGGGGCCATTGCGTTGGGAAGGACATGTCGAAAGATGATTCTCATGGGGGAATAACCGAGAGCTCGCCCAGCCAGAACGAATTCTTGATCGACCAGTCGCAAGAATTCGCCACGGACAAGTCGGGCAATTCCGGTCCATCCGGTCAGACCAATAATAATCATGATGTTACGAATACTTTGTCCGACCAACGCCACAATCGTCAGGATCAGAAAGAAGGTTGGAAAACAGATCATGACCTCGATCAGACGCGAGATCACCAGGTCACAGACACCTCGGAAGTAACCCGCAATGGCACCTACAAAGATTCCGATTGAAACATAAATTGCAACAGCGACAAGCCCGACGGAAAGACTGACTCGCCCGCCCCAGATCATGCGGCAAAGGACGTCTCGTCCAGACTCGTCAGTCCCCAGCCAGTGAGGACCACTCCAGCGATTAATCGCTGGCTGGACCGCAGGGGCTTCCTTGCCGATGGGACGCCAGGCAGCGGGATACCAGACAGGCGGGGCAGATTTTTCAGCGAGGTTATATTCGTCCAATCCATAAGCAATGGGTGGCCAGATGACAG
>JBAXBD010000072.1:0-14957 GCA_037142165.1 Schlesneria sp.
CTCGAAATACTGGATGAACAGGGGCTACGACAAAAAACCCTGGTCATGTTTCTTTCGGACAACGGAGCTGATCAGGCGGGGCGGAACGCGCCCTTCCGGGGCAGCAAAGGATCAACTTTTGAAGGAGGAATTCACGTCCCGTGCCTGATCCGCTGGCCGGAGGAAATTGAAGCTGGTTCTGTCTGCGAACAGCCCGTCACTGCTCAAGATCTTTATCCAACAATTGTTGCAGCCGCGGGCCTCAATTTGAGCAACGAAAAAGAACTGGACGGAAAAAATCTCTGGCCATCCATTCGGCACGGAAAAGCACAAAACCGTGGGCCATTTCTGATTTCATCAGCGAATTCAGCCTTGTTTGACGAAAACTGGAAATTCATCGAAACGAACGACGGCAGAACAATGCTCTTCGATATCATCAAAGATCCGGGTGAAGCCCATGACCTGATCTCGGAGCAACCAGTTGTTGCGGAGCGTCTTCATGCCAAGCTGTCCGAGATCAAGCAGACGTTTCCACCTACTCGCTCGCGTCGACCTCCAGGAAGACCACAATAACCGGGCGATTTGTCGACGAGAGTTGGTTTGAGCTTGAGCGGCGCATGCTCGTCAAGCGACACGGGGAATCATGAACTTCCGCACCAGTCGAAAGAGAAATGAGATGAAGCTCGTATTGATCATTACCTCCGTGCTACTGCTGCCGAACTCATGGTTGCTGGCCGCGGACACACCAGCGGTTAAACCGATGATTGGCCGACTTCCCGTGTCAAAAGTGCTTTTTCTGGGGAATAGCATTACGTTGCATGGGCCGGCCCCTGCCATCGGCTGGACAGGAAACTGGGGGATGGCCGCCAGCGTAAAAGAGAAGGATTATGTCCATCTGCTGACCGCAGACATTGCCAAGGCAACGGGAACGGCCCCAGAAATTCGCGTTCGAAATATCGCGGACTTCGAACGAGGATACGACGCTTTCGACATTGAAAAAGAGTTTCGTGAAGAACTTGAATTTCAGGCCGACATCGTGATTCTGGCGATCGGTGAAAATGTCGCCGAACTCGCAACCGATGACGCCAAAGCCAATTATGCGAAAGCATTTGCTCGACTCTTGCCCATTCTCGGACGGCAGGGGCAGTCAACCGTTTTTGTGCGTGGTTGCTTTTGGAAAAATGAGTCAAAAGACGCAATCATGCGCAAGGCAACGACCGATGCCAACGCAACGTTTGTGGACATTAAAGAATTAGGCGGTGACGAATCAAACGCAGCTCGATCAGAACGAACGATCCAGCACGCCGGCGTTGCCGGACATCCCGGAGACAAAGGGATGCGAGCCATCGCCGACGCGATTTTTGCTGCAATTCAAAAACATTCGAAACCTGTTACGCAATAATGGACAGGTTTTCGCAACGACCAGTGAATCGAATCAATGAATAACTCAATTGTGCTCGCTCAGCTTAATGGGCACCCAGAGATCTTTCACAGCCTCCAGGGTGAAGGGGTTTCCATCGGTGTTCCGAGCGTGTTTGTCCGCTGTAGCGGTTGCAACCTGCAATGCCGATGGTGTGACACGGAATACACATGGAACTGGCTGGGTACAAAATACGTTCACGATAAAGACCGGCCGGATCACCCTGCCAAACATGATCGAGGTACCGTTCAAACGCGACTGTCGCCTGACGAGGTCGCTCACGAGGTGAGTTTGTTTCCGTGTGATAACGTCGTGTTTACGGGTGGGGAGCCGATGTTGCAGCAAGATCAGCTTACGGAAGTTGCTCGAATCCTCCGCGCGAAAGATTCCGAATACGAATTCGAAGTCGAAACAAACGGTACGGTGCTTCCCCATGCGGAATTTGATGAAATTATGACGAGGTTTAATGTCTCACCAAAGCTTAGCAATTCCGGGATGCCTCAAGCCTCTCGGCTGATTCATGAGACAATGGCCGCGTTTGTCCGCAACCCCAAGGCGATCTTCAAGTTCGTATGCTCGCACGCTGATGATGCGGATGAGATTGCTGCGTTCGAGAAAGATTACCAAGTTCCGCGTCGACGAATTCTGGTTATGCCAGAGGCAATAGACCAGCTTTCGCTCGAACAGCGGAGGCGAGCTGTTTTTGATCTGTGTAAGTCGCGCGGATGGAGGTACACGGATCGGTTGCATGTCGCAATATTCGGAGACCGCAGGGGTGTCTAAGTTGCCGCTAGCCTCTCGTGACGGCGTGACGATCCCTCTTACGAAATCTGAATCCCGTTCGAGAATAAACGGCTCGGCGTAATTGTCGGAGGTTCGGCGAGGACATCATATCGGAGAAATATCTCGCCGTGAGAATTCACTCGATGGCTTTTTAACGAAAGCTTTCGGACGTTTTCGCATGAGAAGCCAACTCCGTCAAACGACGTTGGAGCTGACCGGCCACCGAAGATAAACGGTGCAAGTGTAATACAAACCTCGTCCACAAAACCGGCTTCCAGCATTGAAAAATTCAGCTCTCCCCCCCCTTCCAGCAACAACGAATTGATGCCATGGGCTGGTATGCGACGAACGACTTCGACGAGATCAACTCGCCCTGACGCATCCAGTGGGATCAGTTCGACTTGAGCATGTTGTCGTGCCAATTCGATCAGGTGCGAAGGAGTTCGTGAGGTCGTAAAAACCAGTTTTTCGGTTTCTTTGTTTGTGAAGAATCTCATTTCAGCGAGGTGAGGCGGCAACGACGCACAGACACAAATATTCTTCGGATGTTTTGTGCCTTTTACTGCCAATCGCCGCGCAAGGACCTCGGCATTACGAATAATTAGCGGTGGGTCTTCTGCGAGAAGAGTTCCGCCGCCAATGATCACTCCGTCCGCATCGGCACGGAAATTCTCCATTTCCAAACGGTCGTCGTCGCTGCCAAAGTTGACTTTGCCTCTTTTGACCGGTGCGAGTTTGCCGTCGACCGATTCAGCAACATTCAACCTTACAAATGGACGACATATCGTGACGTCGCGTCGGTGCGCTTCCATCGGAGAAAAATCCCATCATCATGCATTTCAGTATTACGGCGAATCGGCGTCACTGCCGCTCGGGGAAAAGGCTGAAATTTGTTCCGATGTCAAAATAGTCTTCGTTTTCTGTCCGCTTCAGAAAATTAACCACTTGATAAGTAAGTGGTGTCAACACGACCTCCGTGGCCACTTTCAATAAGTAATTGGTCAGCATCACTTGCACAACCAGTTCGTTCGACCAGATTCCCCAGAAGGCTAAAGGGTAGAAAAGCACGGAGTCAACTGCTTCGCCAGCAATGGTTGATCCAATCGTTCGTGCCCAGAGGTGTTCCCCTTGGGTCCAGACTTTCATCTTTGCCAGGACCACGGAATTCACCCACTCACCGATCAGAAACGCCAAGAGAGATGCCGCGACAATTCTCCAGGTGCTTCCAAAAACTGTCTCCCATGCAGGTTGGTTTGGCCATGCATCTGACGGGGGAAGCTGAACGATGATCCACGACATGATGCTGGAAAAAATCAGCGCCGAGAATCCTGCCCAGATCACCTTTCGCGATCTGGCGTATCCATAGACCTCGGTGAGAACATCTCCGAAGAGATAGCTCAATGGGAAGAAGACGACCCCTGCGCCAAAGTTGTAACCACCAATCCGTGCGACTTTGCCTGCTGCGATGAATTCGCTGCAGAACAACACTGTTACGAATGCAACCATCAGCAAGTCGTAATATCGGTAATTCCTGTGAGGGTTCGATACCGGCTGCTGATCCACGTGTGGAAGATTGCTCATGAATTGAGGGCTCTCGCTAACTGTGAAATTGACTGAGAGATTGTAGGGGAGGGGTCAAGCGAAGCAGGTCGAAACGAGGCAAAATTCTATTCTCGGTCGCCAATCGATAAGCGGCTTTCCAAAGGGGTTCGGACGTTTCTGGCGAAGGAAGAGAAGGAATGAGTTCCGCAACTGGCATCGCTCGATACGCGAGGTTCCAAAGGTCTTTCTTGAGGATTGCGTCATCAAAAAGCAACAGGTCGATATCGATCGTCACCTGTTTCCTTGGGTCTTCTGATCTGACGCGACCAAGTTCATTTTCGATCCGTTTCAGGGTCGCGACGAGATCGTTTTTTGTCGACCGTGTGCGAACAAGAATCGCCGCATTGACGTAGTCAGGCACGCCTGTGGTCATGGCGTCAGGCTTGCCTGTGGTCATGGCGAAGTCTCCGACGGCAGGAGACTCCCATGCGCTGGACACGGCGTCGATAATGAGTTCGTTGCGAAGCCTTCGGATGGCCTCAGATAGATTGAAGTTGGTATTCGTATTGGATCCGAGCCCCAGGCAGGCAGAATGATATTCGGGCGGCAGTTGCTCCAGGTCGGAGGGGGGATCGAGTCCTTGAGTCGAGGCACCAGTTGGCATTGCGAGGGGATCGACTCGAATCGCGCCAGGTCGATCACTCTGCGGCCGATTGGCGAGCCAATATCGGTCTCGTTCAATCTCGACACCGACCGACCGGCTTCCCGGAACAGCACCTGGTTTTTCGATGCGAACACGCACGCGATCGACGCGGGAGTCTGCCAGGACGATTTCAGCCACATCAGCCGCAAGCGCCTCGACCGTAAGGCGACCAATGGTGGAAGCATGGGTAGCTACGCTGTCTGCCACACTTTGATAGTCGACGCAATCGACGATATCATCAGTGATACCAGCTTGCTCAACGTTGGTGTCGAGGTCGATATTGATGACAAAATCCTGGGGTTGCTCGCGCTCCCAGGCGTTTACGCCAATGATTCCTCGCACAACCAAATCGCGAATGAAAATTGTGTCCATGCAGCCCGCTCAGTTCTCATTTCCTGGCACTCGCCAATCGCTTCAGATCGCGGCTTAGATATGAGCGATCACATCTTCAGGTTTGAAGCGGACCTTAGCCAGCGTTGCGTATTTGTCGGTGCTCGACCGATATCCTGCTGCTGCCACGACCGATGCACCGTATCCCAGTGCGGGCAGGCCAAGGATTTCGTCGTATTTCGCAGGTTCGAAGCCTTCAATCGGACAGGCGTCAATACCCAGCAGTGCCGCCGTTGCCATGAAAAAACCGAGGGCAATATAGACCTGTCGCGAAGCCCATGCATTGATGTCGATCGTCGGCTTTGTCAGCGAACCAACCATCATCTGCTTATAGCTTTCCAGGGATTCAACTGTTGCTCCACGCACTTCGGCTGTTCTGGCCACGAAGCGTTCGATATCAGAAACGCTCAGGTTTTTTCTGATCGCGAAGACGACGAGATGTGAAGCGTCGACGATTTGAGATTGCCCCCAACTGGCTGGTTTTAACAGAGCCCTTTTTGAGGGGTCGGTGACGACGAAGAATTTCCAGGGCTGAAGCCCGAATGAAGACGGAGTCAGCACGAGTGCCCGTTCGAGTGTTTTCCAATCCGCCTCCGGGATCACCTTCGCGGAGTCGAACACCTTTGTCGCATATCTCCACTCCAGTTGTTTTTCAACGACATCATTGGCAACAGGCTTCATTTTCAACGACTCCAAAAAGATCACGCCCGAGGATCGCATCAGTCAAATATGGCCAGAAGACATCTTTAGATCATAGGCGTGTTTATGAAGACAGCAAGTCGAACGAAAAAATGAATCCTGTCGCAAGATATTCGACAGTGACGGCGACAAAGTCGCTTCGTTTCTCGCTTTAGACGGGCAAAGGGAGGCTGAAGACAGCGATTTGACGATACCCGCTTTCATGGTGGCGTTTCTCTAACCCGTTTAATTCGGAAACAAATCTCATCCACTCTGTGAATTTCCCGCGAAATCGCAACTTCCCTCTATACTCTCTCGTCAATAACGCTATACTTTGCGGCACGAGCTTCGGCTCTATCTATCCAGTGGACGATTGATGCCATCGGATAAACCCTTTCAGGGTGCGATGGGTTTTAATGTGGACGCTGCTTGCGTCCGGCACATCTCGTCCTGAACCCCGTGAGCAATGCGTTGGAAGACGGGTATGTCTGTCAGTGTCTCAATTTGAGCACCGTCGGAATTCCCCTGACTCACGGGTTCCTAAATACGCGGCCTCATGCCAGAACAACGGCAAGATAAAGGTCGTGGGACGGGTGTCGTTCCATCGCAAATTGAGTGTTTTGCTGAAGTTACGCGACCGGTGTCTGTGTAACTTCGTCGAAGAGCCTCGGCGTTACCATTGCCGGTGGATCACTCATGCTGCGTGAAACGATTCCATCTCTCACGCTCGGTTCATCTCGTGTTGCGTCTGCTTCCGACGGCCAGCTTGGCGTTTTCGTTGAGTTTTGCTGATCTCGGGCTTTGTGAGCCCATATTGAATGCGATTAAATCGGAAGGTTATGAGACCCCGACCCCCATTCAAGCACAAGCGATTCCCCATGCCTTAACTGGTCGTGACCTGTTCGGTTGTGCCCAAACAGGTACGGGAAAAACAGCGGCATTCGCACTGCCGATTATTCATCGACTGATGGAAGCGGGGGTTCCTTCCGCCAAAGTTCGTCGACCGATTCGTGCCTTGATTCTTGCACCGACGCGCGAATTGGCGATTCAGATCGCCGATTGCATTCTTGCGTACAGCCAGCATACGCAGATTCGTCACACGTTGATTTTTGGTGGTGTCAGTCAGGTTCCACAGGTTCGCGCATTACAGCGCGGAATTGATATCGTCGTGGCAACCCCAGGCCGGTTGTGCGACCTGATGGGGCAAGGGTTTGTTGACCTGAGCCACGTCGAAACATTCGTACTGGATGAAGCCGATCGCATGCTTGACATGGGCTTCATCCACGACATTCGGCACATCGCCGAGCGAGTTCCCAAAGTTCGGCAGACACTGTTTTTCTCGGCGACCATGCCGCGTGAAATTCGTGAACTGTCGACAACGTTGTTAACGAATCCTGTGACGATCGAGATCACTCCTGTGGCAACGGCCGCCGAAACGGTGGAACAGGGGATTTTTATCATTCCGAATTCGAACAAGCCTCGTCTGCTGCAGACATTGCTGACTCAACCGGAACTGACTCGTGCCCTGGTCTTCACGAGAACAAAGCACGGTGCCGATAAGGTCTTGCGTCACCTGATGCAGGCCGGGGTTCGTGCCGACACAATTCACGGTGGCAAATCGCAATCGAAGCGCCAACGTGCTCTTTCGGACTTTAAAACGAATCGATTGCGTGTTCTGGTTGCAACGGACATTGCAGCACGAGGGATCGATGTTGACGGCATTTCGCACGTCATCAACTATGATCTTCCCGTCGAAATTGAGTCATACGTCCATCGTATCGGTCGAACGGGTCGTGCCGGTGCTGCCGGAATCGCATTAACGTTTTGCGATCCTTCGGAACGTTCGAAGTTACGTGCCATTGAACGAGCGATTCGTCAGCCAATCAATATCCTGAAGACGCCGAATCTGGTGGTTGTACCTCCCGCTTCAGCGATCACTCACGACTTTGACGACCGCGAACAGCATCGACCGGCTCGACCGATGGACGGTGGCGGGGCGGACGGCATGCCACCTCGACGTCCGCAAGGCCCTCCTGGTGAACGACGCGCGTTCCAGGGGAACCGACCGGCAGGTGGGCCACCGCGCCGACGGAACTACAGTAGCCGCTGATTCACTGGTGGTTTCATTTCCACCCTGCCTGAATATCGAGTGACACCTGCGGAAAGCCGCAGGCGTCGCTAATCTCATTCATCGCGTGCCGCACAGAATTGTGCGGCACGCGATGTTTTTTTGAGTAGACAATCGAGTCCAATCACTGGACGATCTCGCCTCAATCGCCTGTAATACCTCGTCGCTCGTCTACAATCGAGTTCTTTGCTGGCAACTTCTTACCGAATGTCTGACTCAACACTTTCCTCAACGCATTCAAAACGAAATCCGTTAGCAGGAATTCTAACGATCATTGGGGCGCTACTGCTGACGGCAGTCTATTTTCGCTCGCCTCAAATTGCGAAAGACTGGCCGGTGCCCCGACACGTCTTTTTTCGCGGTATGGTGATCCTGATGGGGCTGTCTGGCCTGATGCAGGTCTTAAGTGCGTTTTCGAATTCCCCACTCAGGATCCCAGCCTGGGCCATGATGACCCAGCACCGGATGTCGATCCCGCTGGAAGGTTGGATTTATCTCGCCATCATCATTGTCCTGTTTACAGGTGCGATGCTGACCAAGCAGAACACGTTGTTTCTCGTTTTCGCCCTGATGGCCGGGCCATTTGTCATTAATGGGTGGATGACCTTCGGGATGTTGCAGGCCGCACGGGTTCAGCGGATGGCAATGCGGCGCGCGATGCAAGGCGAATTGTTTTCCGTTGATGTTTCATTGCACAACAGCCGTCCGCTATTCGCGATCTGGATGATGTCGATTCAGGATGAAATCGTGAATTCGCGTGAGTCGCTTTCGGCAACCGTCCTTTTTTCTCGAGTTTCACCGCGGACAACCCAGTCGGGCCAGTATCAGTTGCGATTGAGTCAACGTGGTCGTTACCGATTCGGTCCCTTGCGGGCTGCGTCTCGATTTCCCCTGGGGCTGGTTGAACGAAGCCGGGTATTTCGTGCCCCGGATGAAATTTTAATCTACCCTCGGATTGGTAAAGTGTCGCCGGCATGGAAACAGAAGCTGGCTAACGCAACCGAACTGGTCACGCGGATGCAGCCGCATCACGGAGTTTTCCATGATGATTTTCATCAGCTTCGCGAGTTTCGATCGGGTGACAATCCGCGGGCAATTCACTGGCGATCGACAGCCCGGCGCGGTGAACTGATCCTGCGTGAGTTCCAGCAGAATCGCGAGCACATGCTGGCGATCGTTCTGGATCTTTTCTGGCCCCCTTCTGCATCAAACCGCTTTCGTGAGCAGACTGAATTGGCGCTCAGTTTTGTTGCCTCACTACTGGCGGAACGGGGGCGCGAATGCCGTGACGGACTTTTGACTCTGGCTGCTGCGGGGGATCGCATGTTTCATTGGGAAGGTCACGGCACTCCGACCAGCCTTGAACCCCTGCTCGATGGGTTGGCCCTTTTCGAGCCAGGTCCGGCGAAAGAAATTGTCGAGCTCTTAAGTACGACGCTACAACATAGCTCGTCGATGACGCAAGTTTTGCTCGTGACGACGCGGACGGCGGCTCCTCCCTATCCCTATCAGGACTTATTAACGAGCAGGGTCGACGTTCTCAACCTGTGCGAGATCGTCCCCGATCAACTGTTAACATACGACACAGACTCACAGTTCCGGCGGATGAGCTGATGCGTATAGAATTCTCGGCAGGGAGAGCTCGTTAATGGATCTCGGATTCGTCTTCAGGATGAGCCTCTACGGATTAACCGCTCTCGTCGGAGCCATTCTCGGTTGCGCGGAAAGCGAAGGCGTTGCATATGGATCGGGACGTCTTGGATTTGCCTTGCCCTTCCTATCCATCCCCGTTGTCGTTTGTGGATACCTGTTCACGGAAATGCATTGGAGGCGAGGTCGCTCCGTCGGAGCCGGTCTGAATTCTTTCAGCGCGAATTTCCTGGGGATCGCTGCTTTGATCGCCACCGGCGTCGAGTTTATGAGCGAGAATCGCGAAGGAAAATTGCTCGCAGGAACACACTTGCTTTTGTACGTAACGTGGATTGTTCTCTTTCAGCGAAAAACCGTAAGGCTCTATTGGTTTTTAATGGCACTGGGAATCCTGCAGCTAGCATTAGCTTCCGTTTTGACGACCAAAGGTTGGTTCGGATTTTGTGCGTTGGCCTACACGTTTGGCGCCGTCTGGACGCTTTCGATTTTTTCACTGTGGCGTGCGGAACAACAATTTGAAGAAGAGGAAAAGATCAGGCTGGCTGAAACCACTGCAAATCAAGCCGGCGGGGGCCTCTCTTTGTCCATGAAACAGGGTTTGCGAAGCGAGGTCCGTGGGGCCGTTCAACACGAGGGTGGTACTCGTTGGCTGACGGCACGATTTGTCAGTGGAGTGCTGTTAACGACCTGTTCCGCTCTCATGGTCAGCGCTGCTTTTTTTGCGTTCACTCCCCGGATCTGGGTTGGATCGACGGTCAGTCTGAGTGAAGACCGCGAAGTCCTGAATGCCATCACAAAAAAGTCTGGCCTGGCATCAGTTCGTCTTGGTGAACTGGGGCGCATTCTCGAAAGCATGGAGCGAGTCTTTGAGATTCAGCTCAAGAATCTCAACACGGGTAAGGCCGTCTCTGTCCAAGAGTACGCAGAACAACTGGGTATGGCGGAACCGTTATTTCGTGCTGAGGTCCTGACGCATTATCAAAGTGGGCGATGGAGTGTCGATTCATTCAATGGCCTTTACAACCGGGCCTTTCGACGCCCGGATGAAAGGTCTGATATCGAACAACATATTCGTCGCGACGCCAATGAAACCGGAGTCTTGTTTTGCCTAGGGATTCCCCAGGTGATCATCGACTCTCAGCGGCAAATTATTGGGGACCTCAATGAAATAACCGGAGTTGCAACTCAGAATGACCGGAAAAAAGAGTCGGGGCTGATGGTTTACAGCGTCGGTTCAATTCTGCCGCAACAACAACAACTTCATTACTCGTATCCAGTTCCTGAAAGAACGAGGGAAGCATATACCCGAAGCGAATATTTAGAACGGACGAAAAAACTTCCCCTGAACGTGATGCGTTTACAAAAGCTGGCTCACAGCATTGTCGACGCGGAAGTGGTTCGAAGACAGAAAGCAGAAGCGCAATCTGTCCCTCGAAAACTGTCTCAGATGGAAATCGCGACAGCAATCGAAGAATATCTAAGAGATTCGGGCGAGTATCATTATACTCTGGACCAGTCGATCCAGGATCCGAAAATTGACCCGATTGAAGACTTCCTGTTCAACCGGAAGGAAGGTCACTGCGAATATTTCGCGACCGCTCTCGCACTCATGCTGCGAGCGGAAAATATCTCCGCGCGAATGGTCAGTGGTTATAAAGGGGGGATTGTTCACCCGGAAAAAAAAGATTGGTTTGAGATCCAGCAGCGGTTCGCGCATGTCTGGGTTGAAGCCTGGGTCGATAACGTCGGATGGACGACGTTTGACGCAACGCCTGTCAATGCGAGGTTGATTAGCGTGGCCGGGATGGCGGCAAAAAAGACTTCGCTCTGGACTGACATGCAAACGGCATTCGCCGGACTGTGGTCCGATAATATTCTCAACATGTCGCTCGATCGTCAGGAACAGTCGATCTATAAGCCCGTGAGAAAATTGGCGTTTGACCTGGCGGTCTTTTTGCGTCAGCTTTTTACGCAGCCTGAATCAGCCCTGCGGATGTTGATTGATCTTTTCACGAACCGTAATTACTGGTTCAGTCCAGGGGGAGTGATCTTTATCCTTTCCTCGCTGCTCACGTTGGCTGCGTTTGCCTGGTCAGCCCGATGGCTGCTCTCGTGGATCAATCGCTGGTTGGACAAACTTAGTCATCGGCGAGTCCGCAAACAGCATCGAATTATCGAGTTTTACGAACGATTTACGGGAATGATGAAATCGCATGGTCTCAAACGGTCTCCAAACCAGACCCAAAGGGAGTTCGCCGAGATGGTCGCGAGTAAGTGTACTTCGGAACTCGAAGTTGTTGGAGAGAAAGATATTCCCGAACAGATTTCACGATTGTTCTACAAAGTTCGCTTCGGGGAATCGGAACTGACGATCCACGAAGAGAACGAAATCCAACTCTTATTGGCCAAACTGGATCGTGCCTTGTCGAAGGACGCTCGTCACCATCGCGAGACCAATTCGGCTTTCGAACGAGAACGGTCAGGAATCAGTTGAGATGATCGTTTGGGGCGGAAGCCCACCAGGGCATTAACCATCATCGAGAATCAGCGTGCCACTGCTTGACCGTCTTCGGTCAAGCAGTGCTCTTTCAGAGGAGTAACTTACGAATATCGATGCACGAAATCTGTGGTCACAACGGCTATCATTCAAGCGGAAGATGTCATTCGTCGGATACTCTTGAAATACATTGATCGATTTATGGGTTATCGTAGTCTTGAAGAAACTGTTCTTGACCTTGAGCGGCACAAGCATCTCATTCGAATTGATGCTGAAATTGACCCGGTGCTGGAGGCGGCTGAAATTCAGCGGCGAGTTTACCTGGCGGGCGGCCCTGCACTTTTATTTGCTCGCGTCAAAGGCTGCCGATTTCCCATGGTGTCCAATCTCTTCGGCACCATGGAAAGAACTCGATTCATTTTCCGTGATTCGCTGGAGAATGTCCGAAAACTGGTCGAGCTGAAAATAGACCCGGGTCAACTGGCGAAAAATCCCTGGCGATATCGAAGTCTGCCCGGCACGCTGTGGTCGATGTGGACCAGACGAGTTCGTCGCGGACCGGTGATCGAGAACGAAACGACGCTCGACCAGCTTCCACAAATGAAAAGCTGGCCGGATGATGGCGGACCATTTATCACACTGCCTCAAGTCTATTCGGAAGATCCCGACCGACCGGGTTTCAAGAATTCAAACCTGGGGATGTACCGTATCCAGATAGCAGGAAACGATTACGTACCAAATCGCGAAGTCGGTCTGCATTACCAGATTCACCGAAGTATCGGTGTTCATCATGCTGCCGCCGTTCGAAGCGGCAAGAAGTTACCCGTTAACATTTTCGTCGGTGGTCCACCGGCGATGACTCTGGCAGCCGTTATGCCCTTGCCCGAGGGGTTGTCGGAGTTGCTGTTTGCTGCGGCGCTGGGTCGTCGTCCCGTGAGAATGATTTCTCGTGGTAGTGAACTACCAATTTATGCCGATGCCGATTTCTGCATCGCCGGAACGATCGATCCGTCACTGACAAAACGAGAAGGACCGTTCGGTGATCACCTGGGTTATTACAGTTTGCAGCACGAGTTTCCGTATCTTCAAGTCGATCACGTCTATCACCGAACAGGAGCGATCTGGCCATTCACTGTCGTGGGGCGTCCGCCACAAGAAGATACGTCGTTTGGCGAGATCATCCATGAGATCACCGGCCCGATCATTCCTACTGTATTACCAGGTGTCAAAGCGATTCACGCCGTCGACGCCGCCGGAGTTCATCCGCTGCTTCTGGCAATCGGTAGCGAACGTTACGTCCCTTATGCGAGTACTCGCAAGCCGCAAGAGTTATTAACAACCGCCAACGCGATTCTTGGACAGGGACAGTTGTCGCTGGCGAAATACTTATTCATCGTTGCCCACGAAGATCAGCCATCTCTCGATATCCACGATATTACCGCTTACTTTCGACACGTGCTGGAACGAGTCGACTGGCGAAACGACCTGCATTTTCAGACTCGGACGACGATCGATACGCTCGATTATTCCGGCAGCGGATTCAATCAGGGCTCAAAGGTCGTCATTGCCGCAGCCGGTCCCAAGCGAAGAGACCTCGGCACCGAATTGCCGTCGGGTTTCGCGTTACCCGACGGCTATCGCAATCCAAGGATCGCGATGACGGGCGTGCTGGTTGTCGAAGCCACCAGCATCATGTCTGGTGGGCCACAGATCTCGCAGTTTTGCACCGAGATGAGTCACCAAGCCGCGACACTCGAATCATTCCCCCTGATCCTCATCGTGGACGACAGCGAGTTCACAGCGCGGACGCTCAATAACTGGATCTGGGTGACGTTCACAAGATCAAATCCCGCAGCGGACATCGACGGTATCGATTCGTTTACCCACGAAAAGCACTGGGGCTGTCGCGGCCCGCTCGTGATCGACGCCCGAATCAAACCTCATCACGCTCCGCCGCTGATCGAGGATTCACAGGTCACACGGCGAGTCGATCACCTCGCCGCGCAAGGCGGGCCTTTGCACGGCATCTTCTAATCCAGATTCTCTCGTTCCCAAGCTCCTGCTTGGGAACGCACCTCTTCGAAGCTCTGCTTCGCAGTCCAGATGAAGACTGAGATCCTTCCATATCCGCGTTGTTGGACGCAAAATCATCTCGAACAATCGGCCGTACCACATTTAGCCTTGATCGAGGGAATCCCGAATTTCGTCTGAACCGAGACGTCGTCTTTGCGCTCGTCGGATGCGGATGATTAATACGACGTCCGTTTGGATCGTATAAATCACCCGGAAAACGTAGGGCCGTTTTCCGAAGAGGAAGTCACGCAACTCAACCGGCGACTTTCCGTTTTCCGCTGAAAGAGGGCAGCGATCTGGGCGTTCGCTCAGTGTTTGTAACGCGGTGATGAATCGATGATACCATCTTGCCGCAGCGATTGGTTCATGACCTGCCGCGTATTGGTAGGCCTCTTCTAAATCGTTTCGGGCCAACGGACCAAGGACGACCCGATAGATAGGACTCATGGCGGCGGAATCTGCAATTTGGAGCGTAGTTCCGCGTCCGCAACATCCAGTGGAATCCACGTCTCCGGATGATCGATCGCTGACAACCCTTCCTCAATCGCCGTCCAATCATCGTCAGATTCACTCAACGACGCTAATGCATCACGAAGCAGTTCGTCTTCTGAGGCATAATGCCCAGTTGACAGTTTTTGTCGAAACAATGCTTCGGTCTGGGCGCTAATTTGAAGTTCCATGAGATACTCCAGGTTCCGGTCCTTGGGATTTCCTCAAAGAGGTTATCATCAACCCTGGAAATCTACCACATTTCCCCGGGTGTTAACTCTTAGAGCCGTCTCGAGACAACTTACCCTTGGGAAAATTGCACTGCGTGCGTGTTGCCATCTATCGCAGTTGCTTGGGTTCAAGCGAAAAGCCGGCGAGTTCGCTGAAATCTATCGGAGGCAGTTTCAAATTCAACTCACTCGAACCAAACACGTGTCATTCTACTCGTCAGTCTCTGACGTCTGCGCGTCGGAAACGACTTGCCCCCGCTTTTTGCGTAACTCGCTGTCGGGATTGATTTTTACATCAACGCGTTTGGCTTTTGTCACTGGCCTCATAAGCCAGGGTTGCGGGTTCGAGTCCTGCCCTCGCTACTGTCGAAAACCCTTGTGTTGAGGGGATACTC
>JBAXBD010000073.1:0-14888 GCA_037142165.1 Schlesneria sp.
GTCGTCTCACAACTTTGCACGGAGACGGGCCATTCCTTCACCGATTCAGTCATCACAGTCGATGAACGCCCCGGCCAGGACGCCGCCTACGTGATCGATTCGACTCTCGCACGATCCGAGTTGGGATGGCAACCCGAGACCTCCCTTGCCGAGGGTCTGAAGGAGGTCATAGACTGGGTTCAGTCCAATCTGGCGGAAATTCGTCATTTGCCATTGTCGTACCAACACAAACCTTGAACCTTCTCCGTTTTCTACGAAAGCACCAATGGCTTACATGGATTTTCTCTCGTCTGTTCACAAAGCAACCAAGCGAGACTATCGACAGCGTGTGTTGGATCATGACAAAGCGGAATGTGCCGAGATCGCATTACAGTTCGGTCGCGACTATTGGGACGGCGAAAGGCACATCGGATACGGTGGTTATCGTTACGATGGCCGTTGGCGACCCGTGGCGGAAGCCATTGCAAAACACTATGACTTGAAACCAGGCTCGACAATCCTGGACGTCGGTTGTGGCAAAGGGTTTCTTCTGTATGAATTCACTCAAGTCGTGCCTGATGCAAAAATTGCCGGCATCGATATCTCACAATACGCAATCGAAAACTCCAAAGAAGAAGTTCGACCTTTTCTTCAGGTTGGAGATGCAGCAAGCCTTCCATATGCCGACAAATCTTTCGATCTGGTCGTCAGCCTGAATGCACTTCACAATCTCTACAACTACGACCTTTGGGCAGCAATTCAGGGGATTGAGCGAGTCGGACGTGGCGGCAAATATATCGTTGTTGAGACATATCGTAACGAACGAGAAAAGATGAATCTGCTCTACTGGCAACTGACGTGCCGGGCGTTCCATACCCCACGAGAATGGGAATGGCTGTATGAACAAGCCGGGTATACCGGTGATCACGGCTATATTACATTCGAGTAGGTTATGCCGACGATGTACAATGAAAATCCCATCAAGGTTCTGCCATCTTGTCGTGTCTGCCGCTCGAAGCAGACCCGTTTTGTGACCGATTTCGGGGAGCTGGCCATAACAAATCAGTTTGTGAAAAGTGCAGAAACGCCAGCATTTCGGCAGTCGATCTCCTGGCACGAATGCGGCCATTGTGGCGTCGTACAATTGACCGACACCCCTCCGCTCGAACAATTACGTCACGAATTCCCCTGGCTGGTTTATCGTGAACCGGAAGGGCATCTTGACTCAACGGCGTCTGATCTTATCGGCGTTGCAGATTTGAAACCGCAACACCGCATTGCCGGTTTATCACAAGACGACTGGCCACTGCTGAAACGACTAAAGACGTGTTCGGTCCAGTTATTTGATCCCGTCCTCGATCTCGGCATCACGTGCAGTCATTACGGCATGGAATCCGTGCAAGTGCAATGGACTGTCGAAAGAGCTCGCCGACTGGCACAAAAACATGGCGTTTTCGACGTCCTGATTGCGCGCTACGCTCTGGAACACGCTCATGATGCCGCAGAATTTCTGGCAGCCTGCCATGAATTACTGGTACTAGGGGGAACTCTTGTGATCGAAGTTCCTGATTGTTCGCAAGCATTTCGGGATTTTGATGTCACTGTCGTCTGGGAAGAACACGTGCTTTACTTCACCGAGCAAACACTACTGAAAGGCTTGTCCGCAGCCGGTTTCGAGACACTACACTTTCAACGCGTCCCTGATCCTCTGGAGGACCGTTTGGTCTGGATCGGACGAAGGGCCGGTACGAAGACTGATGAGTACGCTGCGTCAAACACATTATCGCTCGACCCTTTTGTCAACCGGTTTGCCGAACAGTGGCCACAGAAGCGTGAAGCAATCCGCGCCTGGGCCGAAAACATTCGCAGACAGGGCGGTCGCCTGGCTCTCTTCGGAGCCGGACATCGTGCCTGCACTCTGATCGATATCATGGGGTTGGCAGAGTTCCTGGACTGCGTCATTGATGACTCCGCTGAAAAACAGTCGTTTCTTTTTCCGGCCGGAGGATTGCCCATTCGGGGTTCGGCAGCGTTGCTGGATCGCGAGATTGCCTGCTGCTTGTTCGTCGTCAACCCCGGCGTCGAAGATCGTATCGTAAGCCGTAACTCTGAATATGTTGCCAAGGGGGGAACCTTTGTGTCGTGCTATCCCAGTAGTTCTCGTGCGTTGAGATTGTAATGACCAAGAACCATTCGATCGTTGTCGGAGGAACTCGCGGGCTTGGTCGCGCCCTCGTTGAATTATGGGCGGGAGAAACGGGCGATATCTCTGTCATCGGACGGAGATTACCCGACGCATCTGTCACTCAGCCGCGTGACGGGATTCGATTCTATTCCGCCGATCTGACGAAACCTGAGAGCATTGTTCCGGCGATCGACGAGATTGTGCAAACGGCTGGCCAAGTCTCGCGGCTGGTTTTCTCGCAGCGCTTTCGTGGGACCGGCGACACGCTTGACGGCGAATTCGACGTCGGCGTGAAAGGGACGCAGCGAATCATCGATTATCTCGTTTCTAAAGATTTGTTCGCCGAACAATGTGCGATCGTCGTTGTCAGCTCTGTATTGGGTCAGTTCATCGCTGCGGAACAACCGCTGGGATACCACATCACGAAAGCCGCGCAGGATCAACTCGTACGGTTTTACGCGGTGCAGATGGCATCATGGGGCATTCGCGTCAATGGAGTCGCCCCGAATCTCATCGAAAAAGAAACCGGGCGCGAGTTCTACCTCAAAAACCCTGAGCTAAAAATACACTACGAATCGCTGATCCCTCTAGGCCAAATGGGAACTCCGCGCGATGTCGCGAACGCGATCGATTTTTTGTGCAGCGATCGCGCTGCTCATATCACAGGACAGATATTAAACGTTGATGGGGGATTGACGGTGTTGATGCAACATTCATTGGGGGCAAGGCCAGACATTCGACCGATTTGACAGACGAAGATATGGGACTTATAGGAAAGGATGACAACCGGACCGTCATTGAATAACGCCCTGTCCTGACGGTTGCCATATTTTCCTGCTGCTTGAAGATTACTTTTTGCCACAGCAGACGGCGAACAGGTAATGCGCCATTGGCGAAAAGCCTGTATGGACGACCTCGTCGTTCATCGAGAACAAAAACACGTTGTGAAAATCCTTCTCTAATGTGGCCTTCAAGACTTTGCCGCTCTTGCAATTGACGTGTCCGATTTTGCTTTGCGGTGACGCATACGCCTGAGATTCCAGCGACGGCATCCCGACGATTAATACCCCTTGCTCTGTTAACGAGTTTTTCAGATTGGTCACATAGACATGCTCCCGCTCGGCCTCAATATGTTCCATAACGTCAACGCTATAAATGGCGTCAAACGGTCCCTCGTGTAATGGTCCACCCAGAAGGATGTCGTGCAGGTGAGCGTGAAGCTTCCAGCGATCAACCTGACGCGAATTGATGTCGTCAATAAAAATTGGATCGAAGTCGTAGACATGCAGTTCCTTGACTTCCTGCTGGACGATGCGCGAGCCAAACGCATCTCCACAGCCAAGTTCGGCAACCTTGTTCTTCCCCGAAAGAATCTTCGAAACAAATTTATACCGAGACAGCACAAACGCCAGGCGGCGAGGGTCATCGTACCAGACCTGGTTCATCATCAGCCCAAGGTTCGCAATCCCGACTTTGTCTTTGACATCCAAAAGTTCCGAGTACTGCTTTTCTTTCGTCTGAGGCTGGTCCGCGTTCATAAAAATTACCCAATCGTCATTAGAGGTTGTATGAAAAGGTAGTCGTCGATGTCACACGCATGAGATTGACACTGAGATTTCCCGTATTTGAGCCACGAATTTGACAAATCTTGTGGATAAGTCGAGAGAGGACTCCGACAAACTTTATGTTCCAGCCAAAACAGACTCGTTGAACTCATTGAATTGTCCGAATGAAACAGTGGTGGTTCCATCCCTTCGAACTCTGCTTTTCCCTCTTCATTTCGTAAGATTCGTCTGAATCATCATGGATATTTTTTCGTCATCTTGCTGAAAACTGATTGTTCGGGTTACGCAACACAAATCTTACATGGGCCGACATGAGCAGCGTATTGACCGCGACTGACGACATCGTTGTTGTAAATGCTGAAACTTTGCAAACCTTGAAAGAGATGGCCGCCGCCGCACCTCTCAAGCGGTCTCGGCTTTGTCTTCATCGTACGAGTGACGACCCGATTCAAGAAATGGTGATTGCGTTTGCTCGTGATTCCTATGTTCGAGTCCATCGGCATCGCAATAAAAGCGAATCGTTCCATGTTCTGATCGGATCACTTGAAGTGGTGTTTTTTGATGACGAAGGACGCGAGACACGCCGGATTCCATTGGGCGCCCCTGGTACTGGATTACCCAGTCTTTATCGCCTTTCCTGTGATGCATGGCATACGGTTCTGATCGAATCTGAATTCGCCATCATTCATGAAACCACGAACGGTCCGTTTGTTCCCAGCGAAGCCGAATTTGCAAATTGGGCACCTGACGGAAGGGATGCAGATGCGTCACTCGCGTTTCTGACGGACCTGCGAGCTGGAACATCCGCATCGGGTTCCGACAGGACTACAACTCATCCACCTTCGAACCATTCTGTCACTGATACCGTCGCTTCTGTTGTACGTGCATCGACGTCGCAAAAGAAATCACCGACACTGACGACGATCATCTGCAATTACAATCATGGTCGATTCCTGTCACGTGCTATTGAAGCGATGGTGAACCAGTCAAGACCTGCCGATGAATTCATCATCGTTGACGATGGCTCAACGGACGATAGTTTGTCGGTCATTCGATCGTGGACATCCCGATACCCCTCGATCCGTGTCATCCAGAATGAACGCAATCTTGGATTTCACGCTTCGTTTCAGCGAGCCATCACGACTGCCACGAGCGATTTCATCTATAGTGGTGCCGCTGACGACCGGATTCTGCCTGGATTCTTCGAGGGGGCAATGCAACTCGCGGAAAAATATCCGACCACGGGAATCATCAGCGGACAATTCATCAGCGTCGATCCATCAGGTCAACCGTTGTCTGTTTCAAAACTGGCGGCGGTGCAGGAGGCGGAATTTCTCGATCCGAAACGATATCTTCAAAAGGTTCTCAACGTCGAACCGCCAACGCATTCTCTATCGGCCTCGACGATGTTTCGCAGGCAGCCCTTGATCGATGCAGGCGGATGTCGAGTCGAACTGGGATCGTGGGGAGATACGTTTGCCATCCAGGCTCTTGGTCTCAAGCATGGATTCTGTTATTGGCCACATCCAGCGATGGAATGGACCATCCTGCCGGGCAGCCTGTCACAAACAACGAGGTCAGATCCATTGAAAGGGATGCGGATTGTCGAACGAGCGACCAAGCTGATGCGGTCCGACGCGTTCCGTGATTTGTTTCCTGCTGATTACGTCGAACGCTGGGCACATGGTTTTCAACAGTCGATCGCCCATGAGCAATTAAACCAGGCGATTGAAGGAAACCAGGCGTTTCAGTTGTGTCGTCGTTCGGTTGCCGAATCCGCCAGCATGTCGATCCGCCTGCTGCTCAATAGCCTTGGCTTCGGTATGCGAGCCTTGTACTACGTCACGTTCCGAGTGATGCGATTCGTCGTCTCGAGTCAAATCAGAAATGCGTATCGGGCTGATCCAAAATGAAAAGAGGGTCAACGAATCTTTAAGCTTGCTACGCCAATCATGGCAAGCAGCGCGGCAATGATCCAGAAGCGAGTCACGATGTGGGTTTCGGGTACCCCTTTAAAAACGAAGTGATTGTGAAGCGGACTACACGCAAGCACCCGTTTGCCCGTCAGTTTGAAATAACCGACTTGCAAGATCACGCTGAGTGTCTCGATCACAAAGACACCGCCGACGATTAACAGCAGCACTTCCTGCCTGGTCACCAGAGCACCGTAACCCAACAGAGCGCCTGTCGGCAGTGACCCGCTGTCACCCATGAAAACTTGAGCAGGATGACAATTGAACCAGAGGAATCCGAGCATCGCTCCCACAAGTGCACCGAAGAGGACTCCGAGTTCTCCCGCTCCCGTCATGTGAGCAATACTCAAATATTCAGCCATCACACGATGGCCAGACAGGTAAGTGAGCACAGCAAACGCCGAACCGGCGGCAATTAAACAACCACTCGCAAGCCCGTCGAGCCCATCGGTCAAGTTGACACCGTTTGAGCTTCCGACCATGACAAACGCCGCCCAGACGATGAAGAAGGTTCCAATCGTTACGCCAAATTTGCCGATAGGAAACACCAGCTCTAAACCATGTGGCTTGTCGACCTGCACAAAATAGAGCAGCGTTGCGACGATAAATGCAATAACCCATTGTGACACGAATTTCTGGCGCACAGTCAGCCCACGTTGTCGTGAACGGACTTTGATCCAGTCGTCTCGAGTACCAATTGCACCAAATCCAATCACAACCAGCAGCGACTGTCGCAGATACCGGTTCGAGAGATCTCCACAAAAAGCGGTCGCAACAACGATTGCCAGAACGATGAAGATCCCTCCCATCGTAGGCGTATCCCGTTTTCCCGCATGCAACTGGTTCAGTTTTTCTGACGCACTCACGATTCGCTCGCGAAAGCGTTCTTTCAACCAGCGTATCGCATGCGGTCCGAAAATCAGCGCGGTCACGAACGACACCAGCGTCGCCAGGGCAATTCGAGCGGTGAGAAACACACGCGAGTCACCGGTCGAGACCCCTGCCAGACTTTCAACGGCAGATCCATACTGCTGAAGTAACCAGTAAAGCATGAAATGAATTTTCAATAGTCAGTGATGTCATGGCACAGACCACCTTGTCTGTACCGGTTCCGTCTTCGAGCGAGCCGTTCGTTATCCGTTCAAACCACGTCAAAATACACTGTAAATTACGATCTGGAACATGATCGCGAACCAGGCCCAGATTTTCAGATCACCTCTCCACGTTCCAGTTCGATCCGGTGGATTTGTTTCCTTCGACGGAAGCAGAATGATCCAGAACATCAGGATTAAGTAAAGCCCAACCATGAGCCATCGAGCGGTAGATAATGGGACATGGTCAAGTTGATGCCGGAGGGAATTGCCAATCCAATGCAATATGGTCATGCGGCCCCCCCTTCAGGATTCAAGCCGCCAATCGCGTAGCGAGTTTTCTCGGGCGGGTCTGATCTCAAAAAGTAGCTGAAGATCACAATAAACATCACTGCCACGACGAATGACCAGATCGAATAATAAAGATAAGGCTGCCCCACTTGAAACAACGGTTTCAAATCAAGCCATCGACAGACGCCTGGCTGATTCAGCGTGAACAGTCCGATCGACGTCAATATTCCGGCATAGAATCCCGTTACCGCACCGTCAGACGAGGCACTTCTCGATAACATCCCAGCGACAAGCACTGCCAGAGTGGGACCAAGAAAAAACGACAGCAAAGTTTGAAAGATCGTATAAATGCCCGCTGGAAACGCCTGTAACTGGAAGGCGAAATAGATCCCCCAGACCACAAAGCCGACAGTTGTCCATCGGCCGACAGCCAGCATCTGCCCTTCATCCGCTTCCGGCCGATAGAAGCGGCGATAAAAATCATTGACGTACAGCGTCGTCGCCGAATTCAAATAAGAATCGACGCTCGACATCAACGCCGCAAGAAACGCAGCGACAAACATGCCGCGAAAACCGACGGGCAAGAGTGCTCCGACAAGTTGGGGTAAGGCCACATCCGCTCGTTCATGCCCTAACTCTGGAAATTTCACTAAGGCAATCAGCCCCGGCACAGCCACGAGGAACGGAATCAAATTCTTAATGAGCGCACCGTAGACATACGACGCTTTTGCTTCATATTCCGATTTGGCTCCGAGCGCACGCTGAACAATACATTGGTTCCCGATCCAATAACCGGGGCCGACGATGAGACCCAATCCAAACAAAATACCAGGCCACGGACCCGGTGATCGTGTATCAACGGGCAAAACAAGCGATAAATGCTCGGACTCATGAGTGGGCCGATCGTGTCGCGGCTTTGTTTTGATCGCTAATCGCTCTTCAGGCGTCATCTTCTGTTCGCGTTGCCAGGCATCCTGCGTATCCTTTGCCTTGGCGACTGTGTGAATCTTATCGATGAGTGGTTCGATCCCACCGACTTCATAGATCCCGATCGCGACAAATGTCAGGCATCCACAAATCATTACGACACCTTGCAGCACGTCGGTGTAGACAACCGCGGCCAACCCACCAGACCACGTATAAGCCCCGACGAGAAGCGCCGTTGTCAGAATGCAGATAGAAATATCCCATCCCGACAGACTCTTCAGAAACACCGCAGACGCAAGCAGCATGACACCCAAATTACAGGCCATCAGAAAAAGCCAGCACGCAGCGACGGACGAACGAAGCTGAACATTGAAGCGCCGTTCAAGATACTCGGGGATCGTGGTGACGCGACAACGCCAAAGATGGGGAATGAAGACAAATGCACCGACCAGCATGGCGGGAATGCAGCCGATCCATTCGAAATTTCCCATGACGATGCCATAGCGATAAGCATCGCCGCCAACTCCGATCAAATCCGTTCCGCCAATATCTGTAGCGACCAGTGACATCCCAATCGCCCACCAAGGCAAATTGCGTCCGCCAAGAAAGAAATCAGATCCGCTACGAACATAGCTCCCCACCCACAATCCAATGACCATCGTCGCTGCGAGGTACGAAAGAATCACGAGATAATCGATCGACGTGAGTTGAGCCATGGTACTCCATCGTTGAAGAAATCCGTTGATTACGTCGGGTTTGAAATGGAATCACCGGCTGGCCAAGCGGATGACAAACTTCCGAATGGCAGACCAAACCGACAAACTCAACCCATTTCGCCCAACTTGTTGACGGAGCTTACATTGACGACAAGACCTCGTCCACCCCCAAGTCTTTGACGGTGAGATCTGAGAAAACCGTCACTCAGACTCGTCTGAAGAACTCGTATTGCCTGAGCCCGGCGATTCGGTTTCCCCACGGAATCGGTACCCCACGCCGCGAACCGTTTCAATCACGTCACCGAGACCACCCAGTTTCTGACGAAGTGAACGGATATGGACGTCGATCGTCCTCTCTAACGCATTCGCATCCTCACCCCGGCAATGGTCCATCAGCTCGTTTCTTCCGAAGGGGCGACCTGCGGCACGTCCCAACGACCACAAAAGCCGAAACTCTGTCGGGGTCAGGTCGACTGGCTGGCCGTTGACCTTCGCCGTGTGATTAATTCGATCGACTTCAATACCGTGAATCGAGACAACGTCTCGAGACTGCTGGTCCGAGCCCGCTCGACGCAACAGGGCCTTGATCCGATGAATCAGCGGTTTGACTTTAAAGGGCTTCGTCACGTAATCGTCGGCCCCCATATTGAATCCGACAATCTCGTCAACTTCTTCACTACGTGCGGTCAACATCAGCACCCGAATCCCCTGCGTTTTGGCATCCGCCCGCAGTTGACGACAGACTTCGAGACCGTCTATGACTGGTAACATCAGGTCCAGCAGGATCAAATCCGGTTCAAACGAACGAGCCTTTCGCAGGCCATCCTGACCGTCAGCCGCTAATGAAACCTCAAATCCCTCGCGTTCGAGGTTATAGGTCAGCACTTCTTGCAGAGTGCGTTCGTCTTCGATAATCAGGATTTTTTGTTTGCTCATGGGTTTTCAAAAAAGTGAACTAGGCAATCGTCGATGTCCGAAGACGGTGACGGATGATTTCACCCTGCACCAGGTAAACGACATCTTCGGCAATGTTTGTGGCGTGGTCTGCGATCCGCTCAATTTGGCGTGATGCCGAAAACATGTGCAACGCGGGTTCTACCAATTCCGGCCGGGTCTGCATCAGTCGAGTCAGTTCATCAATAATAATTCGATTGAGGTTATCGATCGATTCGTCCTGATCGCATACTTCTCGCGCGGTCCTGACATCCAGGTGGACATAGGCATCAATACTGCGGTGAAGCATATCCAGAGCCTGTCGTGACATGTCCTTCATGTTTTCAGGTACCGCAATTTCGGCGCAACTGGCGATTCCGCAGGCACGTTCGGCAATACTCACACCCAGGTCCGCAACCCGTTCAAGTTCACCACCAATTTTCAGCACTGTGGTAATTCTGCGAAGATCGATGGCAACCGGTTGATGAAGTGCCAGAAGTTTCAGGCTTTCTTCTTCGATCTCAACATCCATTCGGTCGACCTCATCGTCGGCTGACATGATCTGCCTGGCGCGATCATAGTTTGGCTTATGCAGCGCATCGACCGCCGAATGAATCATCTCCTCAACACGGGCACACATCGTCAGAAGCATGCGATGAAGGTCATCGAGATCGCGAATTAAGTGAATTGACAAGGATTTTTCTCCGCAAACCCAGCTGACTCGGTCGGGTGGTAGTTTGGGTGATCGGCGACTCGAACAGCTTCAAGAGTTTAACAACGAACGGCAACTGGAGCGAAGCACCCCAAAAAATCAACCGAATCGACCGGTGATGTAATCTTCGGTCTCCTTCTGAGTCGGGTTTGTAAACAATTGTTTTGTCTGACCAATCTCGACAAGTCGGCCAACACAGAAAAACGCAGTCATTTCACTGATTCGTGCCGCCTGCTGCATGTTGTGGGTGACGATCACAATCGTGTAATTCTGTTTGAGCTCGAAAATCAAATCTTCGATTCGAGCTGTGGAAGCAGGATCGAGTGCCGAAGCGGGCTCGTCCATCAAAATGACTTCCGGATTTGTGGCAAGTGCACGAGCGATACACAAACGCTGCTGTTGCCCGCCCGAAAGCGCCATCGCCGATTCTTTCAAGCGGTCTTTGACTTCATTCCACAACGCGGCCTGTTTCAACGATCGTTCGACGATTCCTTGCAATTCCGATCTGTTCGTCTGACCCGCGATTCTTGGCCCGAACGCAATATTGTCGAAAATCGACTTTGGAAACGGAGTCGATTTTTGGAAAACCATTCCGACCCGTTTACGCAAGGAAACGACGTCAACCTCACGACTGTAAATATCCATTCCGTCAAGCAGCACCTCGCCCGTCACGCGAGTCCCTTCGATGATATCGTTCATCCGATTCAACGATCTCAGATAAGTACTTTTTCCGCAGCCGGATGGCCCGATCAGCGCCGTCACCGCTCGACTTTGAATTTGCAGATTGATGTCGTAAAGCGCCTGTTTCGTACCGTAAAAGAAGCTCATCCCCCGTGTCTCAATTTTGGGAGTACCAAGGGACGGCGCGACATCCGGCACTTGAGCGATACTACCATCGCTCGGCGGATCGACAAATTGTGTGAATCGTTTAACGAGAGCCATGACTGTTAATCATCTCTTTTGAAATTCAAATTACAAACGGGCAAAACGCTGAAATAATCGGGACGCCATCATCATGAGTTGACCGGTTTAAGAAATTCACCACCGATTCCATTGCTGAAACCGTTGACGAATCAGGATCGCAGCACCGTTCATCGATAGCAAAGTCGCAAGTAATACGATGATTCCCGCCGCTGCCACATGTTCAAAGTTTGGTGCCGCTTCGTTAACCCAGCTATAAACTAGAGTCGGAAGTGCGGTGAATCGGTCAAATGGAGCTCGAATCAGTTTGTCGGGATTTTGAACAAGATCGCTAATTCCTGTAATGCGGCCCGGCGCGAAACTCAAATGAGCGGCAACTCCGATCACCGCAATGGGTGCGGCCTCGCCAATCGCACGCGAGAGCGAAAGAATGACACCCGTTAAGATCCCCGGCAGCGATGCCGGAAGCACCTGATGCCAGATTGTCTGCCATTTGGTGGCACCGAGTGCATAAGCGGCATGTCGCAACGAAGCAGGTATCGAACGCAATGCTTCTTGAGAAGTAATAATGACAACGGGTAAACTGAGTAATGCCAACGTAAATGCACCTGACAAGACGACGGGCCCCAACGGCATGATAATGTCAATCGGCCTGGCACCGAAAAACCGAAGAAAATTGATAGAAACAACCGTTATTTGTTTGTCAAAAACCCCGAACATCCGCGAAAAAACAGTAAACCCGAGTATGCCGTAGACGATCGACGGAACTCCTGCCAGGTTGGCAATGTTCAATTGAATAAATCTTGTCAGGGCATTCGGCTTTGCGTATTCCTCGAGATAGAGGGCAGCTCCAACGCCCACAGGAACCACGATCAGTGCCGTTAATCCGATCAGCCAGACACTCCCCCAAAATCCAGCCATGATTCCGGCTTGAAGCGGGTCGTCGCTGTTGCCGTGAGTCAGGAAGTTCCACGTGAGCCAACCCCAGGGTTTTGCAGGCTTGGGTGGATGAACGTCGGGAACAGGACATTCCGACGGGATCTGGCCAGGTCCGACTTCTTTGAATTTTCCAATCGGTTCTTTTCCCGCTGATAACTTACTGACGGTTAAATCAAACACGGGAGCCGCTCGTTTACCGTTGTGATTAAACACAACTTGGCCGCCGCGAACTTCGGAACTGGAAAAACTCTTAATTTTTTCTTCGGGATCAGAGGTATAGTAGAAATCCCCTCCGACAACTTTGCTCACGGAGTAAGTGAGGTCGCCATCGACATCCGGATTTTTTCCGGTCTCCGTCAACGAAACAGGAGCGAGCCCACTCCCTCGGCCTGGACTCAATGCCGAGGAAAAGATCGAGCCCATTAACACCACGAGCATCGCCAGGGCACCCATGGTTGCAAGCCGGCAAAGCCACTCGAAACACAGACCAATTCTGTGTCGCCAGATCAGGCGACGTTCGTAGATATCGTCTCCCAGTTTCATTGGTATACCTCACGATATCGCGACAGCACCCACTGCGAGATCAGGTTCATAATCATTGTGATGATGAATAACATCAGCGCCACGGCGTACAAACTTTTCTCAACCGTCGAACCGCTGACAACCTCACCGGTCATCACGTCCACAATGTAAGAAGTCATTGTTTGAATTTGTGCCAATGGATTAAGAGTCAGGTTGGCAAAACCGGCTGAGGCAATAGCCACCGCCATCGTTTCCCCGATACTACGGGATAACGCAAGCAGAAACGATGCGAATATTCCAGAGAGTGCAGCGGGCACAACGATTTTTGAACTGACATCAAACTTCGTCGAACCCAGAGCATAACCGGATTCACGTAAACTATTTGGCACCGAGCGCATCACATCCTCACTGAGTGATGCAACCATCGGAATAATCATCAGCCCGACAACGATTCCACCTGCCAATGCGTTTTTACCATAGACTGTCATACCCAACCAGTTTTCAAAGATGGGGACAATCAACATTGGCGTGAGGAACCTGATGGCAAAATATCCATAAACCACGGTGGGAATCCCCGCCAGAATCTCCAAGACGGGTTTGACCCATTTTCGAGAACCGGGAGAGGCGTATTCGCTGAGATAAATGGCGATCAACAGCCCCACGGGCAAACCGATGATTGCCGAAATTCCTGTGATCAGAAACGTACCTGTGATCAGCGGAAGAATTCCATAATGCCGCTGTTCTTCGGCATACTGCGGAGTCCATCTCGTTTCGGTGAAAAACTCGCGAAGCGATACTTCTTGAAAAAACGCCGTATGCGGTGGGAATGCAAACACGGATTCCGTGATTAACACGTAGATGATGCTAACCGTCGTCAGCACTGAGAGCAGTGCGCAGCAAAACAGAATCCATTGAATTGCCTGTTCGCGAACGCTCATCCACGAAAACCGACGCCGTAACGACGATGCGCCGTCCGGTCGAGTCGGTTCGACATTGGATACGGAATTTTTGTTCTGCGAACCCGGCACCTGACTATCCCCTGACTATCCACTGCGCAATATTTTTTTGAGTCGCCTGACCACGAACGCCACTTTCACTGCGGTCTTGTTACCACGGGGCAGTCCTATTTGGCTGATGCCAACTCATTAATTGCCTCTTCCAGCTTTCCAGCCGCTTTCAGACGATCTTCTTCTTTAACCTTCACGAATCCCCGTTTTCCAATTAACGACTGCGACTCCTTGGAAACGGCAAATCTCAAGAATCCGGCAACTTCGGGCCGCTTCAGCGAGCTTTTATTGACATACATGTAAAGCGGACGAGCCAACGGAGCATACTCACCGCTCAAAATCGCCTCTTCAGTTGGCTCAACGAACGGCTTTTGAGCTTCTCCTGACTTGGTTTTATCGGCGACGCCTAAAGCTTTGAGCTTTTCCGTATTTTCGGTGAAGTAACCGAATGGGATATACCCCAGTGCCGTTTTGTTCGCAGCGATCCCCTGGACGAGAACATTGTCATTCGCAGCAGGAGTGTAATTCGTGTTTGTTGCTTTCTTCTTCTCGTTAATCACTTCTGTGAAGTATTCGAATGTGCCGGAATCGGAATCTGCCCCGTACAGCAAAATCGGTTGGGCAGGCCATGACGGGTCCAGATCACTCCATGTTTTGACTTTACTTTCCGGTTCCCAGATCTGCTTCAATTGTTCACACGTAATATTCGAGCACCACGTGTTTTTCGGGTTAACGGCGATCACGATCCCATCCACTGCGATGTTCAATTCCAACCACTCGATCCCCTTTTCGGCAAGTTCTTTGACTTCTTTCGGATCGATCCCGCGTGATGCATTCCAAATGTCAGCCTGGCGGTTCACAAATTTCTTGTAGCCACCACCCGTTCCTTGCATGCCGATGCTGACCGTATGCTTCGACCTTTTCTCGAACTCGACCGCAAAGGACTGACAAATCGGATAAACCGTACTTGATCCCTCGGCACTGATCGTCGCGGATTCTGCAGCGGCACTTTCCGCACCTTCTGTCGTCTTGGAAGACTCACTCTTGCCTGGTTCGGTTGATTTCGCGGATGGCTCAACATTTGTCTTCGTAGGTTCGTGTGCTACCGCAGTTGGCGTGAGTGCTGG
>JBAXBD010000074.1:0-14620 GCA_037142165.1 Schlesneria sp.
AACATGGGCTTCGTCGATTATCACTCGATAAGTGTGATCAGATCTGCAAACTCACGTCCAAAGGGACCGTTCCGTCTCTGAACGTTTCGGTGGCTGCAGGAGTGCTAATGGCGGAATTGACTCGTCAGGTGTGATGAAATGAACTTCGAAGGTCTCGAACGTTTTTGTGGCAAGAATTGGGTGCCACGGGATTTCCGACTTCGGTTAGCAAGTACTCTTCGATAACTCCGAAGACACTGCATCGGAGAAGACTCCGATGCAGTGGCACAAAATCCAGATGATGGCGGCGTAGCGGGTAATCAGATTTCGCTCACCAGGATGACACCAACGAAGACGTCGTAGGCTGCATGAGCGCCGACGGTAATCCCGAAGCCACGCAAGAAATAGAGTGCGGCGAAGAACATTCCGGCCAAGGTGCGGAACGCAAAACCGAACCACAATTCGCGGCTTGATTGAACGCGAGTGACCGCTTCGGCAATGATCGCTAATGCCTGACCATCGGAAGTTGGTCCAAGATAGTGAGCAAGCGAAAAGATGAAACTGGTTGTAATAACAGTCCCGGTGATTGCCCAACCTTTCGGAACCATCGCCGCTCGAAAGAGGGCATACGTCACGGGCAGCAGGCAAAGTCGAAACAGAAATTCTTCGTAGATTCCAGCTCCCATGAAGGTGACTAGCCGGATCAAGAATCCGTGCTGCGATGGCTGATCCACCTGCAAGTGGATCAGCGGGGCGTGTCGAAATCCGTAATCGGTCAGTTGACCAAGCATGATCAATAGAAACGCGTAAAGCAAACTTTCGGCAGCCATACCGCCAAGCGTATCCCAGGCCATTCTCCACGGCTGACGGGTCGTCATGTGCCAGGCCATTAATGTGCCGATCAGCAGCACTGGCAACAACCAGACGATCTCAATCCCCGCTTGATGCATCCAGTGTCTGATCCATGCATCGGCACCGTTACGGATCGACTCGCCACGTTGGCCGCTGGCGAATCCAACACCGGACTCGTAGGCAATGAGCAGCGGCAGCAGGAAAACGAGATTGCAAAACGGACGGCGAGTTTCCAGCCAGTATTCCGCTGGCGGTTCGTCGTTCGTGAACTGCAACTCGGGCGAATCGGCCAACAGCATGGAGACATTCCAACAGACGCAGTGCGTCGTATCAGACAACTCCTACCGTCATCGTCGGATTTGAATCTGTGGGTTCAGAAATGAACGGGTCGCCCGCAAAGTCTGACTGGTTTAGGCTTGATACAATCCATAAAAGAGGAAGACTTTTACGGTTGTTCGGGCGATGGCGTCTTGGTGAAGGCGTACATTCGTAAGGAATGTAGGTTTAAGTCAACAGACAGCGAATACTCCGCCGATTCCGAACAATGATTGATTCGATGAAAAGAGATCCACTACAATCAAGCAATTCCCTGATCGTGTGCCGACGCTGAATCAGCGGTGGTAAGACAAAACGACATTCGAATTTGCTAAATTTCGCCGAAAGAAGGATTGGCTTATGGCCACGGACATTCGTCTCAAAGAACGTCTTCCTGAATTGACCGACCGCATCGTCGACACGTATCAGGAAATTGAGACGATCAATCACCTGGGTCACTGTCCGCTGCCAAGTGTTGAGATCGTTATCGAGATTGCCGAGGATTTGAAAGAAATCATCTATCCCGGCTACCGTAAGCGGCAGAATCTGCATCTCGGAAATGTGACTTATCACATCGGCGATCTGGTCGACAGCCTGCACGACCGGCTGACACAACAGATCGCTCGCGCCCTGCGTCACGATTTCCGCCGAAAACATCATCTCAGTTGTGGCGACCTTCAGCCCGATTTTGAGACGTTAGGTCAGGAAAAGGCAATCGAGTTTCTTTCGACGCTCCCGGCAATTCGTCGTCTGCTGGCGACTGATGTCCAGGCGGCGTATGACGGCGACCCTGCTGCCGGAGGGCTGGACGAAATCATCTTCTGCTATCCCGGCCTGGAAGCGGTTACGGTTTATCGACTGGCACACGAACTGTTCCGTTTACAAGTGCCGCTGATTCCGAGAATGCTTTCGGAATGGGCTCATGGTCGTACGGGAATCGACATTCATCCGGGTGCCGAGATCGGGCCATCCTTTTTCATCGACCACGGAACGGGTGTGGTGATTGGGGCGACGTGTGAGATTGCCAGCCACGTCAAACTCTATCAAGGGGTGACGCTCGGAGCACTCAGTTTCGCTCGGGATGAACAGGGGAACCTGATTCGTAACTCTAAACGCCATCCCACGATTGAGGACCACGTCGTCGTCTATGCGAATGCAACCGTCCTCGGCGGAACGACGACAATCGGTCGCAATTCAGTCATCGGAGCAGGCGCATCGGTTTACGAGAGTATCCCAGCCAACACGGTTGTGACGCTCGAAAAACCAATGCTCCGAATGCGGCATGCATCGTGATGTCAACTGCGGACTGACTTGTTGAATGATTTTTGGTTAACATGCATCCAAACCTATTGCAAAAACAGGGATGCTCAAATGTCATTACAAATTGAAGCGACCTACGAAGACGGGGTTCTCAAGCTCGATGAAGCGATTCCATTCAAGGAACATGAACGAGTCATCGTGACGATCGAGTCGCAGCAAAATCACAAACGGACCAGTCGAACGCGGCAGAGTTACGGTCTTATCGGTTGGACTGGTGATCCGAAGGTGCTTCGCCAGATCGCCGAAGATGACGAATATGGCGTGGAGGAGTCCCCATGAAGTTTGAGGACATTCCGTCGGGTGCTTCTGTATTTTTCGACGCCAACGTCTTTGTTTATGATTTCGGTCCCGATCCACAGTTTGGAATGCCCAGCCAACAACTTTTGGAACGCGTCGAACTCGGTGATATTCTTGGTTATTGTTCGACGCACGAATTAAGCGACGTCGCTCATCGGTTAATGACGTTGGAAGCTTGCGAGACGTTTGGCTGGCCGTATCCTGGAATTGGTCGTAGGCTCCGCAACAACCCTACAGAGCTGAGCCGACTCAATGGTTATCGAAAGGCTTTGGACGAAATCCTGGCGATCGGTATCCGGGTGCTTCCTGTAAACGAACAACACGTGTTGCTGGCTGCCGATCTTAGCCAACGGCACGGATTGCTTAGTGGAGATGCCCTGATTGTCGCCGTTATGCAGGCGAACAACATGGTGGTGCTCGCCAGCAATGACACTGACTTCGACCGGGTCCGGAACCTGACCAGCTACAGCCCTGTATAATCGGATCAGGCGACTCAAAACACGAAAGCATCCAATCCGATTCCATTTTGTGCAAGCCGGTCAGTGTTGGAACAAGAACTCTTTCGAGTTCAAGATTGCCCAGCCGACGTCTTCGAATGCTTGCCGGCGGTCCTGCTGAGCAGCGATATGTTGCTTGGAGGCGTTCATTTCCTCGGGTGATGGAGTTCTTGCCAAGGCTGCCAGATACAGCGCTGTGATGATTTCTTCTTCTGGCTTGTTCTCTTTCAGCATGGTTGCGATTCGACCGTTGTCGGCTCGCAGCTTGTTATGAACCACCGGGCCATTGATCATCTGCAGAGCTTGTGAGAGGTTCGATTCGCTTGAACGTTCGCACTGGCAGGCCATTTCACGTTGAGGCTGACCGAAGACTTTCAGGAAGTAATGATCGGTCGGTGGATCAGCCAGTTCACAGGCTCGGGTTCCCAGAGGCATGCCAGGGAATTGTTCTGGCACATTTGTCACGGCACAGATTCCGTCCAGCAACTGTTCGGCACTGAGAAGCCTAGTGTTTGCGTGTGAGCAGTAAATCTCATCATCTTTGTTAAACGGATTCTTGCGCGAGCTGAGCTGATACGTACGGCTGTTACAGATCGTGCGGATCGCCCATTTTTGACTGAAGTTGTTCGCAGCGAACTGACGTGCCAGTTCATCGAGAAGTTTCGCATTTGATGGAGGGTTTGAGTCGCGGAAGTCATCGATCGGATCAACGATACCACGACCGAGCAGATGTCCCCAGATGCGGTTAGAAACGCTCTTGGCGAAGAAGGGGTTATCGGGAGACGTCAGCCATTGAGAGAACACAACTCGTCGATCCTGATCGGCAGGAACGTCAACATCCCCTTTCAGCAGCAGGTGAACCTTCATTTGTTTATTGGTTCGAGGCTGTGTGACTTCGCCGCCTCCTTGAGAGAAGATGACTTCTTCTTCGGCATCGACCGAGTTTTTGCGACCAACGCGGACGAATGCCGCTGCAATACCGTAGTAGTTATCTTGCGTCCATCGCTCGAACGGGTGGTTGTGGCACTTGGCGCACTGGATACGGACACCCAGGAATAACTGAGCTGTTGTTTCCGTGGCATCCTGCGGGTCACGACTGGCTCGCCAGAAGTTTGCAGGGGGATTTTCAAAAACGCTGCCGTTAGCGGTCAGAAGTTCCGTCGCGAACTGGTCGAGTGGCTTGTCGTTCCGCATCGACTCGTAAATCCACTGTCGGAATTTATGGACGCCAGCCGTTTTCAATTTCTTGCTGTTCGACCGTAGTACGTCGCCCCACTTCAAAGCCCAGAACGCGGCATACTCGTCGCTGTCGAGTAACCGATCAACCAAAGCAATTCTTTGCGAGGGGCTACGCTCGGCCAGGAATGCTTTGGCTTCGTCAGCGGTTGGCAAACGGCCTGTCAGATCCAGCGTGACACGTCGCAGAAATTCATCGTCGGTACATATGTCAGACGGGAGGATTTGCAATTGCTTCAGTTTTTCGAAGACGGCGGTATCAACGAAGTTGTTTTCAGGTGGATTGTTCCAGGCGAATCCAGGAACGTCCTCGAGGAACGTCATATAAGTCGTCGACATTTTATCGAGATAACGAGCAAGGACTGCCGTCTCACCTCGACCGTTTTTCGTCACCAGACCTTGGGCGTTAACGGAACCGACACTTTCGTTCGACGACGTGAAGTCGGTCAGAGGTGTCAGATCGCGGATTGACCCATCGCTGAAATGACCCAGAACCATAATTTGTTGTCGAGCGGCAGGCTGTCGCAGGATTCGCTTGGCGGGGACGGTGACAATCTTCATAAGATCTGGTTCGGTGGCAGGATCCAGTCGCATTCCTTCCGCGATCCATTGTTCAAGAGCCTTATGCGCAGGATCACCTTTTTTCAGTCGTTTTCCACCACCATGAGCGACTTCCATGAGTGGCTTTTGCAACAACAGACTTTGGCCTGGTTCCATGATATTGGTCCGCCGACCGTAGAACTCAGAACGAACCGTCATGATGTCAAGCGCCGAATCGTAGGCTCGCAACGACAAGCGGAATCCCCCCTTCCCTGACGGTGACCCGTGACAGGCACCCATATTGCAACCGGCCTTCGTTAATGCCATCTGCGTTTCGTTTTTGAAACTGACGGGTGCAGGAGCTTCCAGATTTTTGACGACAACAGGGACTGAGAATGTCTGGCCGCTTATGGTCGCCGTGAGCGTGGCTTCACCATTGCCAACCGGAAGAGCGACAGCCCCTTCGACAGTGACAACCGCCGGGTTAGATGAGACAAAAGTTGCGACGGGAGTCAGATCGCGGAGGTCGTCACCTGAATACATTCCGGTCACGAGCAATTGTTGCCGGGACCGTTTACCTGAAAGCTCAAACTTCGCCGGTTCGACGACGATCGAAGTTGGCTGACCGACATCAATTGGCGTTTCCGCGAAAGCAAGACCAGGCAACAGAGCGACAAAGCTCAGCGAAAGCACTTGGTAAACGGCATTCATTCTCATCGTCTTCGTCTCCGTCCAGGTAATTTTCATGTCGCGATGATGATCGAGTATTTAAACAATGTCTGTATTTGCAGTATTAGTCCACAGCCAGAACAACGGCTGCCGATGTTGCTTCCAGTTTTGCGGCCCCGGCCATCGCATCGGCTTTGGCGGTGATATTATTCACGTTGGCGGTCGCGGCATCGGCTGCCGCAGTCAGTTTGATTTCAACAGCCGTCTGATCGGCAGCGATTGTTGCTGGTGCCGCTGTAATTCCGGCAGGAAGGTTTTGAAGAGTGACATTGACCGGCCCTGCGAATGCCGGGTTACGATCAACGATCGCTTTCACAACCAGTTCGCCACCTTTGGCGATCTTTCCCGTTGCGGGATCAAGTTTAATTGTCATGGGGGCTGCCAGGTTCAGCCGCAGTGCCATGCCTTGAACCACAGTCTTGTCACCTTGCTTCAGCGTTCCTGTCAGCCCGGCGGTGAAATCACCGAGTGGGGCTTGATTGTTGGCAGAGATCACCAGTTCTGCTTCAGTTTGCCCCTTGTCGACATTCTTCACGGCAATTGTGACCCCAGCAGGGAGGCCGTTCTGCGGAGGAGCGATGGCGACAACAATACCTTCTTCAAATCCAGCCGCCCGGGTTGCGATCAGCTTCACCTTTGTGGAAAGGTCTTTTCCGAAGATGACGGAATTGGGTTCAACCCGCCAGGAAAATCCCGGGGCGGGCGCTGACGAGGCGGCCACAAATCGATTCAGATTGGCAGGCGACCATCGCATGGCGTTATTTCTTGCTTTGAGAACACCACCGATTTCGGCCGGAACAGTGATGTCCGTCTCACCAATCTTTGCCGTGCCTACGATCTTAATCTGATAAAGTTCACCGGCTGCAAATTCAGATGGGGCTTGCAATGTGAGGACCGCATCGTTGCGACCAACTCCGATCACGGATTTGCTGGCCGTTACACCAGCCGGCAGATTGGTGGCACTCAATTCGATCGGTCCTGCGTAACCGGTTCGAACAGTGGTGACCGTCGCCATGACAGAACCGCCGGCTGGAATGTTGAATGTGTCGAGCGAAGCGGCGAGCGAGAATTGAGGCGGCGTCATCGTGACAGCGATTCGATAAGCGTGCTCGCTTCCACCGCGGTGATTCAAGTCTTCGACGAACAGCACGTAGTCGCCATCGGCTGGAAATTTATAACTGAGAGAACCTTCACTGGTCCCGTTGTCTTCTGCGGCAGCCAGTTGCCCTCCATCTTTATTAAGAATCTTGAAATTGAGGTCGGAGGGAGATCCTTGTTGTCGTGTAATACCAAAAAAGCTGACAGTCTGGTCTTTTTTGGCCGCGAAGACATACCGATCCACATCGCCGGGAACTTCCAGTCGCCCGTTAATGTCTTGCCCGAGTTCGAGCCGGTTTGCCTGTTCCGGATTATTATTGGGCTCTTGTTCAAGGAATTGTGGAGTCGAGACTACTTCCACCGTACTGTAACCGCTGGCACCATTGGGACGCTTTAAACTGACATTCAACCATTCGGATGGATAATCAGGCGTGACGGCAACCGGAATCGGTGCCAGGCCGTCGACTCCAAAACCTGCCAAAGTTACATTCGCCGTTGTTCCACGCTGAACGGCCAGTGGGTATGCAACAGTTGCCACAGGAAAATCGCCGATTCTCAGCCGGTAGTTGCCAGCTCCGTATTTGATGTCTCGAAGCTCGATAATGTACTCACCGGCGTCTTTGAACGTATAGACGAGGGACGAATCGCTGTTTAATCCCGGTGTGTCGTCGTTGTAGGCAAGTTCACGACCTTTGATGTCGAGCAGTCGAATCATGGGGTCCAACGACGAGCCGATCCGTCTAGCCAGGACTTCGATCGACAATCGCTGGCCCGCTTGAACTGGAAATTTGAAATACTGCCAGCTTAAGCCTGCGACAGTCCCATCGATTGCTGTTGGAATCGAAACGGCTTGAGCTGACGCCAGTTGAACGTTTGATCCCGCAGATGCGATTGACGGAAGATCGTCGATAAACAAGAAGCGCGATGGAGAGACACCCTTATCTGTCACGACTCGCATTGCCTGAATACCGCACGGCGTGTTCCCAGGAACGTTTATCCGGTATGTGACTTGTCCGGGATTTTCGCCGTTCTTATCAATCCCCTCCGCGAGTACCGCATCGGCAGGGAAACTGAGCCAGAGTTTTTTCGCGACGGCTAAATTTCCGCCGTTGATTTGAAGCGGCATCGCACTTCCAGGAGCCACTGCCCCCGGAACCGTCCCATTGATCACCGGTTCTTGCGCCGACACCATATGAAAAGAGGCCAACACGAGCGCAAACGGCAATTTCCGGGTGAAGCGAGAAACCAGCATGCAGCTCGACTCCAAGGTGGGTGATACAGGTAGGGTGGACATCAGGCGGGACAGATATCAGTTAATACTGATGGCACATCATACGGGTGCGTGACAACGGGCGTCAATTTGAAAGCGGCCCGATCCCTGGCAATCTCATTTTTTGCCATCCTTGCGGATCGCAATCCAATAACCCTAAATTCGTTGAGTACAATATTCGATCGTATGCCAGCCAGTTAGTCGCGTGAGACCGAGACATGACAGAATCGACGGCCCATGATCTGATGACGCTCGAACAGTTCGAAGAGCGAATTCTGGAGGGCGAACGCTGGATTGAACTGGTGGATGGTCGATTTCTGCGACTTAATCCACCCGATGATGCGCATGGAGATGTCGTTCGAAACCTGTCTCGGTCGCTGGCGGTATTCCTCAAAAAATCGGCCGATACCTACGCTTGTTTTGAGCTTCCGCTGATCATTCGCAAGGATCGTCCGACGGTTCGGTGCCCCGCCGTGTCCTGTTTTCGGTTTGAACCGGGCAATCGGTTTGCGGAAACTGACAAAGTTCTGACTGACACCCGCCCGGCACTTGTCGTCGAAGTCGCCTCGACAAACGAGCGACGTGAATCCATGGCCGTTCGAGTACAAGCGTACCTCGACTGGGGAGTGACAGGCGTCTGGGTGATTGACCCCGTCACCCGACATGTTCATCAGTTTTACGGAAAAGGGAACGGTCTGACGCTAAAGGAACCGCAAGTCGTGACAGGGCAACCGGTGCTACCTGGGTTCGCAATTCCTGTTTCGGACCTCTTTAAGCTTCCCGCTTGGATGAAAGTGCCATCCGTCGAAAGCGATGAGGATGAGGGTTAAAAGAATTGATTCCCCAGTGGTTGAGCGCTAGCCCTCAATTCCTGGACCCGATACGATGGATTTTCAGGCAATCGATTGCTGTAGAAATTCCGCTGGAGAGACGCTCGACGACATGGCCTCTTACACGCCCGACTTCGCCACTTTTCGGCAGTTGTCCGAAGGGATGAATTTCGTACCCGTTTACCGGCAACTCATCAGCGACACGCTGACCCCCGTCAGTGCGTACTGTCGGCTGCAGGACGATGAAAATTCGTTCTTGTTTGAAAGCGTTGTCGGTGGTGAGCGCGTTGGCCGCTACAGTTTTCTTGGGGCCGGTCCGTTCCTTCAGGTGGACGCATTTGACAAACAGATCGTGCTGATGCAGTCTGGCCAGACAAAACACTATCAGGTTGACGACCCGCTCGAACACCTGCATTCAATGCTGGAACAATACCGAGCACCCCATCTGACTGGCTTGCCTCGGTTTTGTGGTGGGGCGGTTGGCTATGCGGGTTATGATACGGTTCGGTACACAGAGAATCTGCCGAATCCTCCAGCCGATGATCGCAAACTGCCTGACATGTCGTTCGCCATGTACGACAAGATGGTGATTTTCGATCAGATTCAAAAGACGATTCAAGTTGTCGTGCATGCGGATGTGCGAAGCTCTGATTTGAAGGTTGCTTACGAGGAGGCTTGTCGCAGGGTCGATCTATTGTGTAAGCAACTCGACACACCGACTGAGACAATTCATCTGGCCGACGTTTCGTTGATTGGCGATCCTCAAATTCCGGTCCGATCGAATTTCTCCCGCGAGGGTTACGAAGCGGCTGTAGAAAAATCGAAGGAATACATCCGCGCTGGAGATATCTTCCAGGTCGTGCTGAGTCAGCGGTTGGAAGTTACCACCGCGGCCAGTCCGCTCGACATTTACCGGGCATTGCGTGTCGTGAATCCCAGTCCATTCATGTTTCTCTTGAGAACTCCTGCGGTGAACCTGATCGGTAGTTCTCCTGAAATCATGGTGAGAGTCGAGAATGGGCTTACGACGATTCGTCCGTTGGCTGGTACACGACGTCGCGGCAAAACTCAAGAGGAAGACGAAGCGCTTGAACGGGAACTTCTCGCTGATGAAAAAGAACGTGCCGAGCATGTGATGCTCGTCGACCTGGCTCGAAACGACGTCGGACGCGTTGCCGAATATGGTTCGGTTGAGCTAAGCGACATCATGCACGTCGAACGATACAGCCATGTCATGCATATCAGTTCGACGGTGACGGGTAAGTTAGCCCAGGGCAAAACAGCGCTGGATGCTCTTCGTGCGGGACTTCCAGCCGGTACACTGTCAGGTGCTCCGAAAGTTCGAGCCATGGAGATCATCGACGAATTGGAACCTCACCGCCGTGGTCCGTACGGTGGAGCGGTCGGGTGCCTCGATTTTACGGGTCACATGGATACCTGCATTGCGCTGCGAACGATCGTCATGATCGGCCAGACGGCCTATGTTCAAGCGGGAGCCGGCATCGTGGCAGACAGCGTTGCGTCGTCTGAATACGAAGAAACGTTGAGCAAAGCGCGTGGCCTGTTGAAAGCGATCGAAATTGCAGAAAAGCAACTCGCTTCTTCGTAAGACTCGGAAAGGGACCAATTATGTCAGACGTGACTCGACGTGACTTTCTTAAGGCGGCTGTGTTGACGACTGCGACCGCTTCGGCAGGCGTGTTTGGGTTAACGCGTCCGTGCGATTCCCAGGAAAAAAAGGGAGCTGACATCCGGTACGGTCTTGTGACGTATCAGTGGGGTAAAGATTGGGACTTGCCAACGCTGCTGAAGAATTGTGAGCAAGCGAAAGTGCTTGGCGTTGAATTAAGAACGACGCATAAGCATGGAGTCGAACCGAGTCTGACGGCGGCGGAGCGAAATGTCGTTCGAGCGCGATTCGAATCGAGTACGGTTCAAATGGTCGGGATTGGCAGTAACGAACGGTTTGATAGTCCGGACCCGAAAGTACTGGAAGCGTCGATCGAAGCAACGAAACGATTTATCCAGTTGAGCCACGATGTGGGCGGTTCAGGCGTTAAGGTGAAGCCCGATTCGTTTCACAAGGATGTTCCACGCGAACAGACCATTACACAAATTGGAAAAGCGTTAAATCAGATCGCTGAATATGGTACGGGTTTTGGCCAGCAAATCCGACTGGAGGTTCATGGCCAATGCGCGCAACTGCCAACGATCAAGGCGATTCTTGACGTAGCCGATCACCCAAATGTGGCTGTCTGCTGGAATTCCAACCCGCAGGATCTTGAAGCTCCTGGATTGGAACATAACTTCAACCTGGTGAAGGATCGGCTGGGGCAGACGACGCACATTCATCGTTTCGATGTGAAGAATTATCCCTGGCCCGAGCTACTGGATCTTTATGTGAAAGCGGATTATTCGGGCTGGATGATGCTCGAAGAGGGGGAAGTCCCAGCAGACCCCGCTGCTGAACTCATTAAACAACGAGAACTTTTTGACCAGATGCTGTCAGAAGCCCGACAACGATCTGCGTGATTTTTGAAACTTTATCGTTTCCTGGGAGAACCTTGAGATGCCAACTTACGACTATCATTGTGCCACGAATCAAAAGACTGTGACTGTGCAGCATGGCATGAAAGAAAAAATTTCGAACTGGGGAGAACTTTGCCAGCGAAGTGAGACCGAGCCTGGCAAGACGCCACTCGACACACCTGTCGAACGGGTGATCTCGGGCGGAATTGCGTTGCCGATTGCGAGTCCTGTCCCACAGCTTCCGATGGCGGGTTGCTGTGGCAATCCCACCAGTTGCGGTCACGGCCATTAGCGAGCCGCGACAAGCGGTTCATAGAGCATCCGCTCCGTGAACCCAAGCAACTTTGGCGACGTTTCGAACGTGATGTTCCTCAAATGTGGGTTTGAGATTGAGAACAAATTGCAGTAAGTCCGAGGTCGATGTTGGTTCTTTCTCTTCTCTGGAAAGAACCATCATCGGCAGGAGTTAGTATGAATCCTGATACAGACAAGATAAAGCAGTTAATCGAGAGCTGGCTCGCAATGAGACTCGACCCGGCCGCAGCCGGCTGGGTCCGCGATCGACAGGGGAGCATACGCCTGGGCGATCGGAAAGGTCTTTATCTCGCCTTTGGTATGGCCCCGCGAAAAGTCGGAAAATCAGACCTGGGACTGACTGACGAAGAACTTTCCGCAGCCAACGCGGTTCGCCCAGGTTGGAATCCTCGCGGGTGGAGCGTCGATCAACTGACGCGGTCATTGTTCTTACTTTCTCTGCCAGCAATGGAAGCGACCGGGCTGGTCGCTGTCCTGGATCAATTGTTTGGCGCGGGTGAAGTCGGTGAACTTGTCGCGATGTATCAGACCTTGCCACTTCTGCCGCACCCTTCAGCACATATATTACGCGCTGCTGAGGGGATTCGGACGAATATTAAAGCAGTATTCTGCGCGGTGGCTCATCAGAACCCCTATCCTGCCGAGCAGTTTACCGACGATCAGTGGAACCAGATGGTGCTGAAGTGCCAGTTTATTGGCGTTCCAATGTCGCCGGTTGAGGGGCTCGATCAGCGCGCCAACCCTCACTTGTCGGCGATGGTGGTCGATTTTATACACGAGAGATGGGCTGCAAAAAGACCGATTGCACCCGATATGTGGCGATGCGTTGGACGCCACGCTGATGCTCGTGCCCTGGAAGATCTCAAGCAAGTCCTTGCGTCGGGCTCAACTGTTGAACGGCAGGCAGTGGCTCTGGCATTAAGTCAAAGTCCAGATCCGGTTGCCAAAGACATCCTTGAAACGGCGCCTGATCTGGCTGAGAAGATTTCCAATGGTTCATTGACTTGGGCATCGATTGACTCGATCAGTTCGCCCTAAGACTTGCTGGACGCAGACGGGACATTAATTGTTTCCTCCCGGTTCGAATCGCTGGCCAGTGGAATGTATTCGGGCGACGTCACCCGGATTGTTTTTATTTGTGAATTTCAAGTATTCAAGATTTATTCGATTGAGAATGTGATGTCTTACGAAATCATTATTGGCCTCGAAATTCACGTTCAACTTCAGACGAAGACGAAGATTTTTTGCGGATGTTCGACCGCCTTCAATCCCGATCATCCGAACGTTCAGACCTGTCCCGTTTGTCTTGGGTTGCCCGGCGCGTTACCTGTTTTGAACGAGCAGGCCTATTACCTCGGCGTGAAAACGGCCCTGGGGCTGGGATGCCAGATCGCACCCTACACAAAATGGGATCGTAAGCAGTACTTTTACCCAGATCTTCCTAAAGGATACCAGATCAGTCAGTTCGATCTGCCCTTCAGTCATCACGGACAGGTTGATGTTGTCACCGGTGATTCTTCCGCAAATGGCGGCAAAGAACCAATCGTTCGGCGCGTGAGAATCCTGCGAGCCCATCTTGAAGAAGATGCAGGCAAGAACATGCACGATGAATCGGGTCGCGGTCGAGACAGCAAGGTCGATCTTAATCGTGCAGGAACTCCGCTGGTTGAAATCGTCACAGAGCCGGATTTGCGTTCTGCCGACGAAGCTAGAAGGTTTCTTGAAGAACTGAGATTAATGTTGACGTATCTCGAAGTCTCGGACTGCAACATGCAGGAAGGGAGTTTGCGTTGCGATGCGAATGTAAACTTGCATGTGACTCAACCGGACGGAACAAAAGTTCCCACACCAATTGTCGAGATCAAGAACCTCAATAGCTTTCGATTTACGGAGCAGGCGATTGAGTATGAAGTTGCCCGTCAATGGGAATCGTTCCAACAGACCGGCATCCGCATGGGAGCGAAAGGGGGCCATAAGCGAACTGTCGGATTCGACCCGAACCGTGGCTCCACATATCCCCTGCGAGAAAAAGAAGAGGCCGCCGACTATCGATACTTCCCTGATCCTGATCTTGTTCCCGTGATGACGAGCGTCGAAAAAATCAATTCGATTCGCGCCGAGATGTGTGAGCTTCCCGCCACACGGCGGCAACGAATTCTGGACGAGTTCCAATTGTCTCCCTACGACGCAGCCGTCATCATTGATCAGGGGCGTGCCGTCGCTGATTACTTCGAAGAGGTCGCTAAAACCTGCGGTGATGGTAAACAGGCTGCAAACTGGCTGACACAAGACATGCAAGCCGCAATGAAAGAACGAGATGAGACGATCTCGAACTTTCCGATCCGTCCCCCCGTTCTTTCCGCACTGCTGGACCGAATCAATAAAAAGCAGATCACTATTAAGTCAGCGAGAGAAGTATTTGCGGCGCTGCTTGTGGATGCCGACGGAGGGGCTGCCCTTTCGGTGGACCGAATCGACGAGTTGGTAAAGTCGCGTGGACTTGCGATCGTCCAAGACACCGGTGCGATCGAGACCGCGATTGCCGAAGTACTGTCTCGCAATGCAAAGGCGATCGCAGACTTTAAGAGCGGAAACGAGAAGGCGATTGGCGCACTGATCGGCCAGGTTATGAAATCAGTGAAAGGTGCCGACCCACAAACTGTCCGCGAAAAATTGCTGACGAAACTTGCTGAATAGAAATCACTTGGACTAATACTCATCCGCGAGGATGGCATTTTTCATGGACTGACTTGAGTCGGCTATGGTCGACGTGAGTATAGATTTGGGGGGTCCGAATACTCGCATGTGCAAGT
>JBAXBD010000075.1:0-14427 GCA_037142165.1 Schlesneria sp.
GTTATAATCGGTGGAGGATACTTGAATCCGCGAAAGCTTCCGCGCTTTTATTCGCCAGTCCGGCAATCTAATATGCTGTGGCAATTCAGGTTGGGGCACCTCGTCGCGTGGACGAGGTCTCCCTCTGACAGGATTCCTCAGGACAAAGCACTTTCGATCATGGCCAAAAAGACCGTTGCTGACGTTGATGTCGCGGGCAAAGCAGTTCTTATGCGATGCGATTTTAACGTTCCATTGGATGACCAACTGCAGATCACGGACGATCGTCGTATTACCGAAGCTCTTCCGTCGATCAAATCGGTCCTCGATCGCGGCGGTCGAGTCATCCTGATGAGCCACCTCGGTCGGCCGGAAGGAAAAGATCCTGCCGAAGATGCGAAGTTCAGCCTTAAGCCCGTTGCAGCCCGCTTGAAGACATTGCTCGGTTGCCCCGTGCACTTTGCGTCCGACACGGTTGGTGACGAAGCCAAAGCCAAATCAAAATCGCTGAACAACGGCGAAGTCCTGTTGCTGGAAAATGTCCGGTTCAATAAGGGTGAGAAGAAAGGTGACGCTGATTACGCCGCCGTTCTTGCCGCAATGGGGGACATTTACTGCAACGACGCCTTTGGAACCTGTCACCGAACCGAAGGTTCGATGGTCGCCGTGCCGAACGCCCTGGTTGGTAAGCCAAAGGTCTGCGGATTTCTCGTCGAGAAAGAGATCGCGTTCCTGTCAGACGCCATTGCCAATCCGGTTCGTCCGTTTGTGGCGATTCTGGGTGGAGCGAAAGTTTCGGACAAGATCATGGTCATCAAAAACCTGTTGTCGATCTGCGACAAGGTTTTGATCGGTGGCGCGATGGCTCACACGTTTACGCTGGCCAAGGGTGGTTCGGTGGGCCGCAGCCGCGTCGAAAAAGACAAGCTCGATCTCGCCAACGAATTGATTGCTTTGGGCGGTGACAAGCTTGTGCTGCCGCTGGATACGTTCTGTGGCGACGATTTCAAAGGGACATGCAACAAGCAGGTTGTCCCGGTTGGACAGATCCCCAACGAAGGGGGATGGGAAGGTTTTGATATCGGTCCTGCCACGATCGCGAAATATTCCGAGATCATCAAGTCATCAAAAACGGTGATCTGGAACGGTCCGATGGGTGTGTTTGAGATGCCGCCATTCGATACCGGGACGCGAGCCATCGCAGATGCGATTGTCGCCAGCGGCGCAATGAGTATCATCGGTGGTGGGGACAGTGCTGCCGCAATTCAGGAATTCGGCCTGGCCGACAAAGTAACGCACGTCAGCACCGGTGGCGGGGCGAGCCTCGAAATGCTCGAAGGCAAGAAATTTGTGGCCGTCGAATTGCTGGATGACAAGTAGACTATTGAAGGGGATCGAATGTCATTAAGTCTCGATCTGGCAGCGGCGCTCAATCCGCTGGTCGGGCAGACCTTTGTTCCGCCAAAGACCGTTTCCGTCTCTGACGGAAGCGGTGTCACGTTGGCGGTCGACTTGATCTCCGTCGAATCGTTAGGCGTTTCGAGCGAGGAACTTCGTCTGGATGTTCCTTCGCTCGGCGCTGCGACGCTCGATACGCTGAAGAAGTGGGCAAACGACCTTTGTCGTCGAGTCACCTACCTGTTGGAAAATCTTGGGCCCCTCGAATTCGATGCACAGGGTCAACAAGTCCTGATCAGGTCGACGCCACCGGATAAGTCAGCGCCGGGAACGACAAAGTACTACGAAGTGATGCTCTCGTCACACGGCGCAGGTCGGTTTTCCTTGCGGCGGTATCGCAACGACAGCATTAGCGGCGGACGAATCCCGGTCCCGTTGCAAGTGACTCACGAGCAGTTGTCGAAATTGGTCAATGACCTTGTGTCGACGATCCCCGGTACTCCGTGATCGCAGATGCCGTTACGGATTTTTCAAATCGAAGCCGATCCAAGTTGCTGCTGTATTGAAGTCTTCTCGTTGTGAACTTTGACCACCTCGGCCCGACGCGGTTGTCCGTTCTTATCGTCGTGTTGGATTCCAGTGGGGACAGGATTTGGTTTTGCACGGGCTAAAGCCCATGCTACTGAATTCGCTGCGGCTGGAAGCCTCAGTTACGGAATACGATCTTCTTTTGACCGGCCATCCGGATCGGGAATTTCATTTCGTCCAAACCCGATCGGATCACAGTAACAGTCCATTGCCAGCCACCAGGACCGAGCATATCGGAACAGAATCAGCGGCATGAGCAGGCAATACACCAGCAGAAACGGGGCGAGTCGCTTGTTCGAGATTTCCGCCCCGTAATGTAACGCCATGTAGGCCGTAGTCGTTGTGATGGCCATGAACCCGTAGTTCAAGTAGATCGAACCAAGAAAATAACCGGGTGCCCGTTCGTACTTGAGTGAACAGTTGGGGCATCGATCATGCATCGTGATAAAATTCTTGAACAGCGGCCCGACCCCGCAACGAGGACAACGAAGTTGTAGCGCTCGTGTTACAAAGGTGCCATAACTGAATTCAGCCAATTCAATTCTCCTGCAAAAATCGTCGACGAAGCCCGGTTGCCCCGTATTCTAGCTCAATCGATGGAGAATAGTCTGTAAAGCCAGACGATTCGTTGGCCTTGCCCTGAAAGGGGGTACGAAAACTCCCTGAAATATGATTGGACATTTCAAACGAGAAAAGCTGGAAAACAAAACGAGCCGGACGGGGTAAACCGACCGGCTCGTCTAGAAATACACTCACCCGGACTGCGATCTGCCGTTAGCCAACCGTTGCTGCGGTTCCCGCTTTCTGGTCGAGCATAGCGACAAGATGGCGAATTTCGGTCAGTTCATTGGTTCGTTCTTCCGCGCTTGTGTCATCTGTGTCGCGGATTTCGAGCATGCGACTACTGCGGACGTATCGCAAACCGCGCAGAAGTAATTCGCGCTGGCGATCCGACAGTTCCAGATGCATTAATTCACTCATGAGTCTTTTGTCCTGCAAACCAAGGGACCTTGGGCTTTTTCGTCCAATGCGAAAAGCCGTTTTTGGGCAATGAATAATGCTACTCGGGCCCTGTTCGGATCACAAGTTTATTTTGTCGCAAATCCGTTAATGTAACTTTGCCTTGCAAGCGGGGTCAGGCACTTGGCTCGAGCATGGCGACGAGGTGTCGAATCTCAGTCAATTCATTGGTCCGCTCTTCTGCGTCTTTATCTGGCGTTTCGCGAATTTCGAGCATGCGGCTGCTACGAACATATCGCAAACCACGCAGAAGTAATTCCCGCTGGCGATCATTCAGTTCCAGATGCGTCAATTCACTCATGGGATTTTTGTCCTGCAAATAAAGATGCCGACAGCCATTTCGTCCAATGCGAATGCTGTCGCCTGATCCGGAGAATGCTACGCATGCCGCGTTCGGATCACAAGTTAATTGTGCTCAAGATCAAATTGTGTCCCCTTTATCGGCAGTTTAACCAGCAAAAATTGCCGAATCTCAAATCACCGTTGTTTTGGCTTTGATCGAACAGATTTGCCTGCCATTACTGTTCGGCTGACGACATTAACGATCCTGCCGACATTCGGTGTTAGCTGAATTCTTCGGGTCATTCCGAAAAATCCTTCAGATGCGAACGAATTCGGGACGAATCATTGAGATACCGCAACTCAGTACTTGGAAATTGGGGCCCTGGAATGCGCTGGCCAGATGACCCCTAAGCTGGTTCCACTGAGATGCCCATCGATTGAGATTGACCTCATGATCGTGACTTTGAGGAGGACTTGATGGACCTGGCCGACCCTGCGCAGAACGAGAATTCCTTCACCAATTCTGCCACCTTGCTGGATACCGTGTTGCGTGTCTCGCAGATCGCGCGCCTGCGCTTCAACGAATGGTTGGCAGAGTTTGACCTGAATGACGGTCGTTATACGGTCCTGCAGACTCTTGCAACGGCCGGGAACAATGGATTTTCACAAGCAGAACTGGCTGAACGACTTGGACAATCAGAATCGAACGTCAGCGCGTTGATCGAGCGAATGCAGCGTGACGGATTGGTCGATCGATCGCGCAGCGAAGCGGATCGCCGAAAACGAGTCTTACTGATCAGTTCTCGCGGTCGTACGACCTTGGATGAGGTCGACGAACGGCGTTCGCAGTGGACGGCTCATTTGTTCAAAGGGATGTCCGTCGCCAATGCCAGCCAATTAATGACGCTCTTGACTCAACTCGGTCAGATTTTGAAATCGTCGTCGACGAGCCATCACGCGTTTCACGCGAAAACGAACGCACATTGCTCTTTCGACGGCCAGGGGTCAACTACGGTGATGTTTCATAGCGAAGATCCGATCGACAATCCCGGTTCGCCTCAATTTGCATTACAGCAAATGCTTCTGGCACTCAGCGTTCATGCAAATACGGAATCTGCGGAAAAGGAAGTGGCATGAGAAACGACTCGGTTCCGACTGGACGTTCTTTGCTGGTATTTGCCTTATGCACGGGGATGCTGTGCAGTGGCTGTTCGCGCAGTTTCTGGCGAAGCCAGGCTGATTTCGATGGGTATAATTTGCTGAGTCAGAAGCAATTTAACCCGCTTTGGGTGCTACCACGCACGTCGGTCGAGCCTGACCCTCGAAGTCGATTCTATGACGTTGATGACAGGGATAAACCACCGCTGCCACCTGACGACCCGTCTGCAGCTCAGTATATGCAGGCGGTGAATGGGATGCGCGGATATAAGAGCTGGCACACGTTTGGCCAGAACATGACCGTGGAAAATCCCCAATGGATGGAGCAGTTTGGGCTCGCGCCCGACACGTTTCATGACAGTTATACGATGTCTGATGGTTTGACTTATGGAACGGATCCGTCGTCGCTTCCGACGGGGGATACGTCCCGAATGGTCCGGACGATCGATAACCTGACATTAGCACAGACGATCGAACTGGCCAGTATCCACAGCCGCGATTATCAGACACAAATTGAAAGCCTGTTCGAGTCGGCATTACAACTTTCACTGGATCAGTTCCAGTTCCAGGCCCGGTTTCTGTTCGGCAGGGCACCTGTAGCGCCGTCGGCAGGTCTGCCGGGGACAACGGTACCAACGGGGATTTTGAACACGTCGGCAGTTCCAGGAACGAACAACGGTTACGCCTTTAATACGACCGCAGGGGTGAGTCAGATCCTGCCGACTGGCGGACAATGGATTGTCGGGATCGCCAACAACACCTTATGGCTGTTTTCGGGTGGGTCGCATCAGACAGCGTCCCAATCGCTGTTGTCGTACTCGCTGGTCCAGCCATTACTCTCTGGTGCCGGCAGGAAGTTTTTCCTGGAAAACCTGACCTTCAGCGAACGTAAAGTCCTGTACGACGTCCGTACGCTGGCACGTTATCGCAAGCTGTTCTTTGCCGATACCGTCGTTAATACCGGGGGTGGCTCTGTCAGTTCACCCCAGGCAATATCGCCAGGTTCCGGTGCGTCGGTCACAAATCCTGCGGTGATCAGTACCAACGCAAACGTTTCAATCGCGGCAGGCAGCACAGTGGGGTCAACGGCGGCCAATGGGCCGGCTCCAGCAGGATACTACGGTCTGTTGTACCAGTTGCAGCAGGTTTTGAATCAGCACGAAAACGTGGAGTTATATCGCGTCCAGGCCGCCCGGCTGGAGGAGCTTGTCGCTCAGACTCCCTATCGTCGACTGCCGCAAGGTGCCGTCCCAGACGACATTGCGTTTCCTGCAGACATCGCAAAAAAAATCGACTATTCCCCGCAAGGACGGCGACTTCGCTGGAAGGATAGCGAGCCGATGTCGGAACGTGAGCGGGAACAACTGCTCGCTGTTAATGACAACCCCGATTATCAGACCGCGATTGTCGAATTGTTCGAACAGTTGCGGGTCGGTGTCACGACATTGAATTATCTGCAGGTTTCAACGGCATTGACGACTCAAGAATTGAACGAACGACGATTGAAGCTGGCTTACGACGATGAAATCGACCAGTTTAAGTTCTTTCTTGGACTTCCGATCGATATGCAAATCACCATCGATCGGACGATGCTGAAGCCGTTTGAATTGACAGACCCGAAACTGATCGCGGCGGAAAAGGGTGCACTTAATATGGTTAAAGCGATTTCCCGCCCCGACGATGCGGCTCCAAAAATCGAAGAGTTGAGATTTCTCGTTGATCGGTTTGCCAAGATGGTTGACGGATTGCGCACGGATGGGATCGAAATCCTGAAGGATGACTTCCGTCGCGTTGAAGCGAATATGCCGAACAGGCTCTCGACGTTGCTGTGGGATGAATCTAAAGAGGTGGTGGAATCAGCGTTCCAACGTGATCGCCTGATTTTCGCCAACGTTGAAAACAGTTTTGAAGAGGTTGCTCGCCAGGTCGATGAATGGGTGGAATTATTGAAGAAGCCCCAACTGACACAGAAAGGGCGTAGCGCCATTCTTGGTGCCATCAAGGACAATCGCGAAGAACTGTTATTGATCATACAGAACATGCGAGTCATCCAGACGGGACTTCGATCGGAACTGATTACGCTTCAGAAATTCGACATGACGCTGGAAGAAGCGGTCGAACAAGCGCTGGAACATCGTCTGGACCTGATGAATGCCAAAGCCAAGGTGATGGATTTACGGCGTAACATGGAAGTCGCTGCGAATCGGCTGGAAGCGATCCTGAACGTCGTTGGCCAGGGAAGTTTGAATACCATCCCGGGGGGGAGCCATCCGCTCGACTTCAACAAAGCGAGCAGCTCTTTTCAGGTTGGGTTGCAGATGACCGCTCCACTCGACCAGGTCCAAGTCCGAAATGCCTATCGAACGGCGATCGTCAGCTATCAGCAGGCTCGTCGAGCGTACATGCTGCTTGAAGATCAGGTGAAATACGATATCCGGACCAGTTGGCGACAATTAAGGTTGAATCAGCAGAATTTTGAGCTTACACGGAAATTTCTGCGCCAAGCAGCGCTTCAATATGACATTAACGTGGCGAACAATCTTAATCCGAAACTACAGGTTGCCGGACAGGCGGGGACGACTAACCTGGGTCAACAGGAAGGTCTTAACCTGATCAATGCGTTGGGTTCGCTCTTGACTGCCCAAAACAATTTGATCAATTATTGGGTCTCCTACGAGCGAAATAGGATTAACATTTACCGCGATATGGATATCATGCAGATTGACGAGCGAGGCCTCTGGATCGACCCTTTGTACCAGAACCTCGGCGGCAACGATTCGTCGTCCTACCAGAACGGACCTGCCAATGACATCCCACCAGAACCCTCAGAAGCAAAATCTCGCTCCAAACGGAGCATTCACCCCGGAATCGTTCGGATCGGAGCATTCGCGCCAATTGGCGAAACCAAACCGGAACTGGAATCGCGGGCTGCTGCTCGCGGGACTGGCGGTCGCGGGCGTGCTCGGGTGGCCCCAGATGAAATACGCCTGGTCTCAGATCGCTTCGTCGATGACGAGGACGCCGGATCAGACGGAGGGTCTCGTGATCGAGACAGCGAAGAAGGGGACGTTCCAGATTACGGTCGTCGAGAAGGGAACTCTCGACAGTATGAAGAACGCCGTTCTGACAAGTAAGGTCGAAGGTTCGACCACGATTATCATGATCGTTCCCGAAGGGACGAACGTCAACGAGGGAGATCTCGTTTGCGAACTTGATTCATCGATGCTGAGTGACAAGGAAACCGCGCAGGAGATTCTTGTTGAAAAAGCGAAAGCGGCTTTCGAACAGGGTAAGGAAGATCTGTTGATCCAGGAGGCCCAGAACGAGAGTGATCTCGAAGCCGCCAAGTTAAAATTAAGGTTGGCCGAAATCGACCTGAAGAAGTTTACGGAAGGAGACCTGGTTCAACAGAAAAACGATCTTGACGGCAAGATCAAGCTAGCGGAAGAAAACCTGTCGCGAGCTCAAGAGAGTTTTGAATACGCTCAGCGACTGGCCAAAAAGGGTTATCGGACCCAGAACGACCTGGAATCGGAACGTATCGCGGTTGAGACGGCAAAAATTGCCGTCAAACAGGTCGTCGGTGAAAGGCGAGTGCTCGTTGATTTCTCAGAAGGTCGCAATCTCGCCGAGCTTGAAGCAAACGTCAAAGAATATGGTCGTGAAATCCAGCGGACGGAAAGCAAGACTCGTGCAGCGCTCGCCCAGAAAAAAGCCGAACTTCGAGCACGCGAACTGACTTTTGAGGTTGAATCGAAAAAGTACGAGCGTCTGATTGCACAAATCAAAGCCTGCAAAATCTATGCTTCGCAAGACGGTCAAGTCGTTTATGCCAACGTTCGAGACGGGCGTTCGACGGAAAACGTGATGATTGACGTGGGTGTGGGTGTCCGTGAACGTCAGGCGATTATTAACTTGCCAGACCTCGATTCTATGAAGGTCAACGCACGAATCCACGAATCACGCATCAGTATGGTTCGCCAGAAGATGCCCGTGATCGTCAAGATCGATGCCTACCCCGAAGAAGTGTTTCATGGTGAAGTGGATATGGTCGCTTCCGTTCCTAGTTCGACGGGGGGATTCGGAAGTACGACCAAGGAATACGAAGCGGTTGTTCGAATTACGGACGAAACCGATAAGGTGAATAAGCTTCGTCCCGGCCTGACGGCAACGACAGAAGTTCTGGTTGAACGACGGGACGATGTCTTGCAGATTCCCGTGCAGGCCAACATCACAATCGGTGCAAAGCAATTCGTCTTCGTTGTGACCGGTAAGAAAGTTGATTTGCGACCGATCAAGGTTGGAAAGACCAACTCCAACTTCATTGAAGTTCTTGATGGACTTGTCGAAGGGGACGGGGTTGTGATGAATCCTCATTCACATTTCAAGAAAGAGATCAGTGATCTGGAAGTCGAACAGGCGAAAGAACAATCGAAAGAATCGAATAAAGCACCGGAAATTATTGCTCCTGCCAAACCCGCTGAGGGTGTCAGTCCCGCTGCACCAATGAAGAAGCCCGGTGAAGGTGCAACGGCTGCAGGTCCTGCTGGTAGCAGGCCAGAACGTTCGCCGTCAGCAGGGGGCAGTGAGCGGCCAGCAGCAGGGCCCGGAGGCGGCGAAGGTCGCCCGCAAGGAGGCCCATCTGACGGAGGAGGCCGTCCACCAGGTAGTGGAGGTGGTGGTGCCGGATTTGATCCGATGGCCAGATTCAATGACATGGACAAAGATCAAGACGGCAAAGTGACTAAGGACGAAGCGACGGGCCGGATGGCGGACAACTTCGACAACTTCGATACGGATTCCGATGGCAGCGTGACAAAAGATGAGTACCTCGGAGCCATTGCCAAGTTTCGTGGTGGTGGCGGAGGAGGCGGAAGGCCCCGTCCGTCAGAAGCGGGTGGAAACTGACCGTATTCGAGGCCATCAACGCCTGAAAGCAACCCCTCCCTTGCGGGGATGGTTTTCGGAGTTTTGCACGAGTCTCTTGGATCGTTAGCAAGTACTAATCAGGCACCAGGGCAATGGTCCCTTGTACCACCCCCACAGTGGGGTGGTTCTCTGTTTTTAGAGTGCTTTCCCCTTTGAATCGGCATTTACCTTATGAAGTTGGCCGCAAAGCTTGTTGATCTGACCAAGACCTATTTCCTCGGTGAGAACGTGGTTCGAGCGCTTCGCGGAGTCTCGGCCGAGTTTCCCGAAGGGGATTTCGTAGCCATCATGGGTTCGTCAGGTAGCGGCAAAAGTACCATGTTGAACCTGCTCGGGGCACTTGACCGTCCCACGAGCGGAAAATACATCCTGTCGAATTACGACGTCAGTACCCTGAACGACGATCAGTTGTCAGAAATTCGCAACCGGTTGATCGGCTTTATTTTCCAGTCGTATAACCTGATCGCTCAATATACTGTCCTGGAAAATATTCAGGTTCCGTTCCACTATCGATCCGACAGACGGGTCATCGGTTCGGCAGAGATGAACCGGACGATTGACCTTGCCTCAAAAGTCGGTCTTGGAGAACGACTTGATCATCGTCCGTTCCAACTTTCTGGTGGTCAGCAGCAACGCGTCGCGATTGCCCGAGCACTTGTTAACGATCCGGAAATCATTCTTGCCGACGAGCCGACGGGTAACCTCGATTCGACAACCGAGAAAGAAATCATGGAGCTTCTGACCGGCCTGAACAAGGAAGGTCGAACAATCATCATGGTGACACACGAAAATTCGGTGGCCAGACGTGCCAAACGTCAGATCGTGATGAAAGACGGTGTCATTGCCAGCGAAGGATTCTTTTCCGATGATAAAGATTTGAAATAAAGTCGATGTCAACCTGTCTTACGAAGCAACTCGATTGCCCGAAGAACGTAATCGTATCCGCTCCAGACAGTTACGGCGACCATGCTCCATAGCAGGAAGTCGCGAACCTGAAGAAAGCCGACACCGGCAATTGATAATTCGGAAAAGGTTGGATTAAGCGATAGCAGGCTGGCCGTTGCGGCGACGCATTGCAGAAACATCTTCAGCTTGCCTGATGCAGACGCCGAAAAATCCGCTCCTTGCTGCTCAAGAAACCCCCGCAGGCTCGTCACCAGCATTTCACGGCCCAGTACGATGACGACCATCCACGGGATGACACCGGATGCCGAATGCGGCAATAGAAACAGGAACGTTCCGCCCGTGATAAACTTGTCGACGAAGGGATCGAGGATGCGACCAAGCTGCGTGATCAGGTTGTACTTTCGGGCGATATAGCCATCCAGCACATCGGTTGCCACGGCAAAGACAAACAACCCTGCGGCCCAAAGCCAGGCGACCCCCGATTCAATCAGTGCAAACAGCACAAACGATAAAATCAGTCGCGATAACGTAATCGCATTGGGGAGGTTGAGATTGCGCATTCGGCAGACTCGACTTTGCTTGAAAGAGAAAAGGCTTAATTCGCCGGGGTGAGATCCGAGCCACGGTTGCAAAGCGAGGCGATAGATATTGTAATGGCTGGTAAGTTATTGGCCACTGGGGGCCAAAACCGCCGTAACGGTCAACGGCGCAGTCTCGACGTCGTAAGACAACCGTCCTCATCTGCCCGGAATGAATCTTTGGCGGATGGTGGAAACTATTGTTGGAAAAGCTCAATGCGTAAGATTCCCGTGATTTGTTCGCTACTGGTGGCATTCGGTCTGTCAGCCATGTTCGTAGGTTGTGACGCTCCAAAGCCTGTCACAAAGACTCCTGGCAAGTCCTCAGGAGCCGGTTCGACAACTGGTGGTGGTGCCGAGGTTCCTGCCGCACCGAAGAAAGGTGCTGAAGAAACACCTGCTAAGGCGACCGAAGAAGCGCCGGCAAAGGCCGCTGAAGAAACACCAGCCAAAGCTGGCGAAGAAGCTCCGAAAGCCGACGCAACTAATTCTGGTGAAGCACCACCGAAGAATTGAATCACTGTTTAAAGAGATGATTTGCTTCGAGAATTTGAAGATTAAAAGTGAAACAAGCCGAACTTTTCAGTTCGGCTTGCTTCTTTATTATTTCGTCGCTTCTTCCGATTTTCGCTGATTCTCTCGTTGAATCGCCTCGTAAACTTCCTGGCGATGAACGGGGATGTCTGTCGGGGCTTCGATACCCAATCGGACTTTATCACCACGAATATCGACGACGGTAATCTTGATATTATCGCCGATGAAAATGCTTTCATCGCGCTGACGTGAAAGAACGAGCATTTGCGTGTCTCCTTATCGGGCGTTCGTCGCGTCGTTCTCACGCTACGAACGAATCTCCAAGTTGTGGTCTCTCCGGTTCCTGACGCTTCGCAATCTCAGTTGTCGCTGCTTCACGAGTGAACTCGCCGCCAGTTCGAGCTTTATCTGATTCGATTGTTGATGACTGCCAAACAATGACTTGCGACAGCACTCCTCATCGTCATCCCAGCTCATTAAAGAAGAACTGCAGATCGCAAAAATTGCTGGTAATGAAAATTGTTTCTATGAGTTCGCATCGGGTAGCGAATAGTCCGTGAACTGTGCGAGTTCCTCAGTTGCCTGCTATAACGGTCGTAACACTCGTGACTGAATTACAACCAGACAGGAATCGATTAAACCATGATCAGTACTGAACATCGCGGATTCTTTGGAACGCTATTGGCCGGAATTCTGGGAATTGTCAGCCTTTTGGCTTCTGGCATATGCGTGCACTCCGCCGAACAAATCCGGGTTCTGATTGTTGATGGTCAGAACAATCACGACTGGCGTAAGACGTCTCCGGTTTTAAAGTCATGCCTGGAGGCGACAGGTCGATTCAAGATCGACGTGGTTACGACCCCGGGAAATGGCAAACCGGCCGAAGACTGGAATGGATTTCGGCCCAAATTCGCCGATTACGGCGCGGTGATGAGTAATTACAACGGTCAGTCGTGGCCCGAGCCGGTTCAAAAATCGCTGGAAGAATATGTTTCGGGTGGAGGGGGACTGGTGATCGTCCACGCCGCCAATAACGCCTTCCCCGAATGGTCTGAATACAACAAGATGATTGGACTTGGATGGCGTGGTGCAGATTATGGTGCTCGTGTCACAACCGATAATGATGGCAAAGTCATTCTGAAAGCGAAGAGTCAAGGCCCCGGTGCGGGCCATGGATCGCAGCACGACTTTGCCGTCGTCGTTCGGGATCGTCAGCATCCGGTGATGTCTGGGATTCCTGTTGAATGGATGCATGTCAAGGACGAGCTTTACCACGGACAGCGCGGACCCGCAGCGAACATGAATATCCTCGCCACGGCGTTTTCTGCGAAATCGACCGGAGGAACTGACGAGCATGAACCGATGGTCTGGTGGATCCCCTACGGGAAGGGAAAAGTCTTTACAACCGTGTTTGGTCACGGGGATTATTCGATGAAATGCGTTGGTTTTCAGACAGTTCTTGTGCGCGGAACCGAATGGGTCGCAACCGATAAAGTCACCCTGCCGGTACCGGCCAGGTTTCCAACAGCCACGACAACATTATCGATCGACGACGTGAAGTGACTGATGTGCCACTGCTTGACCGTCCTCGGTCAAGCAGTGCTCGTCGGACCTCAGGCGGAGAAATCAAGAAGCCACTGCTTCTCCGAAGACTCCGAAGCAGTGGCACAAAGAGTGACCATCCGAAACCGCTGCACTATTTCTTAGGCACATCGACCTTGATATGCAGGTCGCGTAACTGCCGGAGATCAACTTCGGCAGGTGCGCCTGTCAGCATATCGCTTGCTTTTTGCGTCTTGGGGAACGCAATCACATCGCGGATATTGTCTGATGCCAGGAACAGCATCACCCAGCGATCCAGTCCGAGTGCGACACCTGCGTGAGGCGGTGCCCCGTAGCGAAGTGCTTCGAGCAGAAAGCCGAATCTGGCTTCCGCTTCTTCATTCGAAATTCCAAGCAGATTGAAGATCTTCTGCTGAACGGTCGAGTCGTGAATTCGAACGCTGCCGCTCGCCGCTTCGTAACCGTTGCAGACAAGGTCATAGGATTGAGCCCTGACTTTCCCTGGATCGGTATCCAGTAGTGGAATGTCCTCATCGACCGGTTGACAGAACGGATGATGTTCGGCGTCCCAGCGTTTTTCTTCGTCATTCCACTGGAACATGGGGAAATCGAGAACCCAAGCGATCTTCAGTTCTTGTGGATCATACAGGTTCAATTCACGACCCAATCGAAGTCGCAAAGCATTCAACGCTGCCGAGCTGACCTTGAACGTATCTGCGACGCAGAAGAGCAGATCACCCGGTTCGGCCTTTAACTTGGCGATGATCGCCTTCTGATGTTCGCTACTGAAAAATTTCGCGATAGGGGAATCGAGTTCGCCGTCTTTCACTCGGAAGAACGCCAAACCTTTAGCTCCGTATTGCTTCACGAATTCCGTCAATTCATCGATTTGCTTTCGGCTATATTTCTCGGCGGCGTTGGGGACTCGAATACCACGAACGCGTCCGCCCGCTTCGATTGTCGTTTTGAACACGCCGAAATCACACGCGCTGGCGATGTCAGCCAGGTCGGTCAATTCCAGGTCAAATCGTAGATCCGGTTTGTCACTGCCGAATCGTTCCATGACTTCGCGGTGGGTCAGCCGTGGGAGCGGCAGTTTCAATTCTGTTCCCCGCAATGTTTTGACGAGCCGTGCCATCAAGCCGTCAATCGTTTGAAGAATGTCCTCTTGTTGCACAAAGGCCATTTCGACGTCGATCTGAGTGAACTCCGGTTGACGGTCCGCTCGCAAGTCTTCGTCGCGGAAACATTTGGCTAATTGAAAATACCGATCAAAGCCTGCGACCATCAGAATCTGTTTATAGATCTGTGGTGACTGTGGAAGAGCATAAAAGCAACCCTCATGAACGCGGCTGGGGACCAGATAGTCGCGCGCACCCTCAGGCGTGCTTCGTCCCAGCATTGGCGTCTCAATCTCCAGGAACTGGTTCTCGTCGAAATAATCGCGAGTCGCTTTTGAGAGTTGATGACGCAGGATCAATGCCTGTTGCAC
>JBAXBD010000076.1:0-14378 GCA_037142165.1 Schlesneria sp.
TAACGAGCCAGGACAATGTAGTCCACCTGATACTGGTCGAATAACTCAATCATTCGCTGATTGTCGGGCTCACCGCGCCCATTACCAACCAGGTGCCAGTCAATGCCGAACTGCTCGGCAACACCCCGACAGCTATCTCGATTTCCCAACATCACTGCTGCGGTCGCATTGAGTCTTTTATCCCGGATTGACCGCAAGAGAGCGAGCGCTGGCTCAGGACGATATGTCGTACAAATTGCCAGCCTCGGTGGTTGCGAGTTTTCGTCCCGGGACCATGTCCGAATCGAAAGATTTTTCGAACGGCCGATTTCGTTCATCTGGCGACGCAATTCGGCGATACTCTGCAGGGAAGTGGACGGCCATTCGAAACGGAGCAGCATGGCAAATAGCCGCTCCGAATCGTGGTCGTACATCTGAATTTCGTAGATGTTCGCGCCGGCATCCGTAACGTGATGAACGATCGGGTCAGCCAGCCCGCGGTTATCGGGACCGACTGCAGTAATCACGACTTGCATGGCCTTTGCTGATCTTCCATTAAGGCTTGGTCATTATCACAACATCGATGGGGGTCAAACTCGGCCCCCATCGTTGTCACTGTCTGATCGCGAATTCCACGTCATCCTGCAAATCAGTTTCGGATGATTGACTTGCTGGCTTACCTGGCAGCATCCCACCACCAGCGTCCTGCCGAAAGCTGAGGAGCCTTCACCGTTGTCGAAAGACCGTCAAGCTCGGCTTCTGGCTTGTTTTTCGCTGAGTCTTTTGCCAGCGACATGACGTCACACCGTACTCCACCGGCGGCCTGCACAACAATGTCGCGTCCTCGGTAGACTCGATGATTAACGACGGAATCAACTTCTTTCGGTACTGGATAGCTCGCAGGAGCATAGGCACCATTCGGAGCGAACACGCCCATATTCCATCCTGTCTTACCCCGTAAGTCTTCGTGCTGAATCAAAGCCGAGCACAGGGCCATATCGAAGATGTTCTGGGCATCCGCGAAGACCAGATCCTTCTGGGCGAGCTTGCTATAGTTCGCGGTAAAGTTTTGAGCGAAAAGTCGGTTGGTCGGTTCTGATTGTCCGGTCGGGACATGCTTTCCGTCGGCTGTGATCAACTGGTTTTCTGACAGACACAGCACAGACGATCCCTGGATTTCGAACACGTTCTTGTCGGCACTATGCAGAACAGCATCACATTTGACCGTCAACCACCACCGCAAAGCGTCCATATTTGGCTGAATCTTTTGTTGAGCGACAGGCAGAAGATCGAAATAACCCGGGATATCTTTCCCGGCATTCAGCTTGTTGACGCCAATTAACTTCATTCGGTAGTCGGCTTCAACAATGACGCGGGCGACTCGACTTTCTCCTGGCACTCCCCAAACCACAACGTCCTGACGACCTAACTTGTTCTGAATTTGTTTGACCCAGGAACGAACGGCGAGATCGCTGACGGGACCTTTCGCCTGCGACTTCTCGACAAATTCTTTTAAAGCTTTCACACCTTCATCGCGAGTGTTAATCGAGCAACCGAAGTCCGCGTTACCGCGAGCAAATGTTCGCAAGACAGTGACCAGATCGTCGAGCTGCAAAGTAGGCCGACCCGTCACGGATGATACGGGCTGCCCTTGTTCATTGTATTGCCAGGCTTGAGCCGGGCCGGCGATGACAATTTCATTTGTTTCTGGAATCGCAAACACATACTTGACCTGGGCCAAACCGGCGAGTTGTGCCATTGTTTCAGGAACGGGCAACCCCTCTTCGATCCGTCGAGCAACCGATCGTTCAAGTCTCGTCAGCGAAACCATTCGCAATTCGCTGGAGCGAGAAACGTCTTCATTCAGATCAGCCTTGCGGGCTTGAACACCGACTGACGTCAACTGGCCAGCTTGTTCTTCGCTGGTTAAACGTTGTAGCAAACCGGTCGGAGAAACCCGAACACCGGTCTGGAAAGGGGTCATTGCCCCACCTTCACCGTCGTCATCTTCCCACTTACCTGGGGTGTTTTGACGAATCAACATCATGAGTGTCATAAAGTCAGCTTGACCACCACCGCGCAATACACCTGGCTCAGCGGCCCGCTTCATATTGCGAGGGATTCGCCGAAGTGTCCCCGCCGCCGCTTCTGGTTCACCAGCAGCCTGTTGAGCTGTTGCGACTTGTTTCAGGAGCGTCGATCGCTCGTCCGGACTGGGGGCAGCCAGGGCTTCAACCATGGCAGGTCCGAATTCGCCGGAATTCAGATGGTTGGTCACCTGCTGCGAACGGGGCACATTGACAGACGATTCGGCTCCCATCGTCGTCGCTGACGCCAAGGCAATCAAACAACCGCCGAGGGTCAATAACCGACCAAAAAAGTTCTTACCAGCAGTCAATCGGCTGAGCTGGACCATGTCAGGTTCCTCGTGGCGAAAAAGACGGAGATGAATGCGATGTCGTCAATCAGCATGGGTCGAATTGTTCTTCAAACACACAGACCCTGTATCGGATTAGAATCGTCCTCCAGAGCGGCGGCGTCAAGAAGATTCTGCGAATTTCTGTCGTTGAGCCCCGACCGGATGCGTCTCATCCCAACAATCCGATTTGCCGTTAGAATGGACGCTCGGTCATAATCGCGTTGAGATTCGTGAATTGATTAGGATCGATAAGGTCGCCGTATTCGGATTTTTCCAGGAGATCAAAGTTGCCTGAGCTTCCCGAAGTGGAAACGATGGTTCGCGGAATTCGTTCACACGTCATTGACCGGATTATTGAGAACATTGTCATGTGTCCAAACGATTTTAAGCCGATTTCGATTGCTCCAAAGCTACCGAAATTGCGTAAAAAGCTGGTCGGACAACGCTTTGTCAATGTCCGACGACTGGGCAAACGCGTTGTGTTCGACATCTCCGATGGATCAAACCTTGTCATCGAGCCACGCATGACTGGCCTGATGGTGCTGTCCGACCCACCCGACTTGAACCATTTGCGAATCCAAATCCGTTTCGGTGGGGCAGGAAATTTTGACTCGCTTTGGTTTTGGGACCGGCGAGGACTGGGAACCGTCACCTGGCTCGAACCAGGAGCACTCCTCAACAAACTCGAATCACGATTGTTAGGACCTGACGCGTTGGAGTTTAAGATCCCCCAATGGACGGAATGCTGCGCGAAAACCAGCCGCGAAATTAAAGTATTACTGTTGGATCAAAAAGTTGTGGCGGGGATCGGCAACATTTACGCCAGTGAAATCCTTCACCGGGCAGGGATTCATCCGACACGACCCGCAAATTCACTCGACTTATATTGTATCGAGAAGATCGCAGCCGCCGTCCGTTCGGTACTCTTAAAGGCAATTGAATGTGAAGGATCAACCCTGGGCGATGGAACATACAGAAATGCGTTGAATCAAAATGGCAGTTACCAAAATGAGCATCGCGTTTACATGCGTGACGGACAAATCTGTCTTTCATGCCAAAAAGTGGAAATTACACGCATCGTCCAGGCGCAGCGTTCAACCTTCTTCTGCTTGAATTGCCAAAAGGAAAGAAAATGACCGGAGCACCACGAAAGCCTGCAACCAAGTTACCCCACCTGCGTAAACAGATGCAGAAAAACCAAAACATCAAAGGGGCCGCTCAATTAAAGACATTAAGATTTAAGCAGGCAGAAAAGAAGAAGCCATTCTGAATGAATTTTGTGAAGTTTCTTTTCAAAGTTCTCGACGTGAAAACCGGAATCTTCAGTATCCATCCGTCAGTACGTTATTTTTCGTAAACTAAAATTTAATATGACTTTGTGAATCAATTCGGATCGCAATACTTGTCGGAATCGACGAAGATTGATGGCGGGCGAGACTGGCATGCCAAGAAAGCAGAATCTGGAGGGTTGACACTACGCGTGTAGAGTCTACAATTCGGGTGATGTGAAAAACTAGGGATCGTTGCGCAGACAGCTTCAGAGACTTAAACTGCACGGATGAAGAAAGGGCTTGGCCCTCGGAGTTGTGGGAAATGTTAGTTCTGTCGCGGAAAAAAAACGAAAGCATTATTGTTGATGACTCGATTGTCATCACCGTTGTCGAAATTCGGGGCGACAAAGTTCGACTCGGTATTGAGGCTCCGCGAGAAGTTTCCATTCATCGAAGCGAAGTCCGCGACGCTATCGCGGCGGCAGAAATTGAACAAGCCACGACAGTGGCGCCGGTAGAGGAAGTAAAAGCTGTTGTTGAATGATTGAAAGTTTTGGCTCAACTCGTCACAATGAAGTTAGCCAACCGTACTTCCCGGTAGTGTTTTCTGCCTGTTTGTTGTCTAATCGAAAATTTCGGAAGTCTCGTTGAAGAGTAATTCCGCAGACTCCGATCTTCTACTCACACTAGCGATAACTATCGAACGAAGGCCCCATCGTCTAGAGGCCTAGGACATCGGATTTTCAGTCCGAGTACTGGGGTTCGAATCCCCATGGGGTCATTTGCGTCCGAGTCTTCCGAGACTCGGACGCTTTTTTTTCGCCGTCTCAAATTGAATCCTACGATAGAATCTGCGATAGCTTGAAGCAGAAGTCAAAAAACGTGATGCGAGAGATCCGACAAAATGGCCAAAAAGCTCTCAAAAAAAGTTCGCGTTGACTTCCGGAAAAACCGTCAGAACCCCACACGCCAAAACGACTTTACGCGGCAGGTGCAAGCCGACGAAATTGACATTGACCGTATTGATCGTGACCAGCGAGTCTCGGGCAAGGGCGAATTGACGAGAAGGCGAACGGTACACGGCGAGGCTGGAGAAGGTGATACCTTCGTTCTTTCCGTCGATGAAGCAGCGTGCTTACGTGGGCGGGTATTGTCAGCGATCGGTTCAACTCAGTGCACCGTTCAAGTCGACGAAGGGCAGCAGTTTGCTGGAACCCACTTTGAATGCACCGTCCGACGCGTCGTGAGAACCGTCGCGCGCAACGCGCGTAATGCGGTCGTGACGGGTGATCGAGTCCTGTTTCGACCGAGCGAGAATGCCTGCGGTGTGATCGAACGAGTCGAACCACGCCATGGCGTCTTAGCGAGAGGCCATCAATATAAGCAACATATCCTGGTCGCGAACGTCTCACAGGTCGCAATTATTGCGTCCGCTGAAGAACCTCCGCTAAAACCGGCACTGATCGATCGATTTCTCGTCAGCTCGGCCAAAGGAGAAGTCCGAGCGATCATTGTGATCAACAAATGCGATCTTGTGGATCTGGCCGACCTGCAACCGATGATTGGAAAGTATGCTCGACTTGGATATACCGTCGTTCCAGCCAGCGTTCAAACAGGACTTGGGATTGCCTGGCTGCGCCGATTATTAAAGCACCAGCAGACGGTTTTCACGGGACAAAGCGGTGTTGGCAAATCTTCATTGCTGAATGCGATTCAGCCAGGACTGGCGATTAAGACCGGCGATGTCAGCCGCGTGACTCAAAAGGGACGCCACACAACTCGCTTTGCTCAACTTCGAGAACTCGAATTTGGAGGATGGGTCGTTGATACTCCAGGTATTCGTCAATTGGAGCTATGGGACGTGCACCCGGCCGAAATGGAGGGCTACTTTGTCGAATTCCGCCCGTTCGTTCCCCAATGCAAGTTTCCTGACTGCTTGCACATGGTCGAAGAAGGCTGCGCTGTCAGGGATGCGGTCCAACAAGATTTGATTTCGCAAATCCGATACGAAAGTTACTTAAGACTTGTCATCGGTGATGATTAGTTTCACCGACGCTTCGCACGAAAAATCAGTGATAAACAGTTTTCGAACGTCGCGTCGGACCTTGCTGACGGGTGCTGCGGAACGGAATTGATTCAATCCCAGGCAAGAGGTGACTGCCATGCCTCCTTCAATTCAGCACATCCTTGATCAAGCAGAACCTGACCGTTTTCCCATGTTGCTCGAACTCGGCCACTCGATACGACTTGACCAAGTCGAGTGAATGGCAGTCCGGCAAACACCTCTTCAATTCGGGAGACTTGTGCCGGTTCGACCTCGATCAGAAATCGCGTTGTACTTTCCGAGAAAAGAAGCGAGGCCGGGTCAGTCAGGCCGGAGTGCTTAGCAAGCTGACTAAGCTCCAGATCGACACCGAATCCGCCAGCGAATGCCATTTCGGATGCGGCGACGGCTAACCCCCCTTCACTCAGGTCGTGGCAACTGCGAATGAGCCCCAACTCGATCGACCTATGGACTGCGGAAAAGATTCGCGGAGCCACCGACATGTCGACGTGCGGAAGGCGACCACCCTTCAATTGATTGACGAGGGCATAGTGACTGCCTCCTAATTCGGCTCGTGTCACTCCCACGAGATAGAGAAGGTTCCCCGATTTCTTGAGATCCATCGTCACGCATCGGCGAACATCAGAGACTTGTCCAATCGCACTGATTAAGAGAGATGACGGAATCGCGACAGTTCGTTTTTCTCCGGTTTCAGTATCGACGTACGAAAACTCGTTGTTAAGACTGTCTTTGCCGCTGATAAACGGCGTTCCAAATGCAATTGCAGTGTCTTTGCATCCGATTGCCGCGCGCACAAGCGATCCCAATGTTTCCGCTCGCTCAGTATTTCCCCAGCAAAAGTTGTCGAGAATCGCAATTCGAGCAGGGTCAGCCCCTACGGCCACGCAATTACGAACCGCTTCATCGATTGCGGCAGCGGCCATCCAGTAAGGATCGGAATCCCCATAATGTGGGTTCATGCCATTGGAAACCACGACACCTCTGTATGACGTCAGATCTGGCCTGACAACAGATGCATCTGAAGGTCCGTCACAGGCCACGCCGACGAGAGGTTTCACGACCGAACCGGATTGGACTTCATGATCATACTGCCGGATGATCCACTCTTTGCTGCAGACGTTCAAAGAACCAAGAATCTGCTTGAGCGTCAAATTCAGATGATCGCACAGATTTCGATTTGCAGCAGCGACTCCTTCTAAAGGAACCTCGCCAGGGGGCGTATAGACGGCATCTCGAGTGACATGCGGACGACCGTCGTGCAGGAACGACATCGCGACATCCCCCACCGTTTCTCCATGATACGTCAATCGCAGTCGCCCTGCGTTTCCGAATTGACCGATTGCAGACGCCTCGACCCCTTCCGCCTCACAAATTGCGTGGAACTCATCCCACTTATCCGGCGGAACAGCAAGAACCATTCGTTCTTGAGCTTCACTGATCCAGATTTCCGTGTAAGAAAGTCCTGTGTATTTGAGTGGGCATTTGTCGAGCCATACCACGGCACCGATTTCTTCCCCCATTTCACCAACGGCTGAACTGAACCCGCCAGCGCCGCAGTCTGTGATCGCATGATAAAGGCCAAGATCGCGAGCTTGCAGTACAACATCGGCGACCATCTTTTCGACCACCGCATTACCGATTTGAACGGCACCGCCCGAGATTGTCTCGCTTTCTTGCGTCAATTCAGCGGACGAGAATGTCGCTCCGTGAATGCCGTCACGACCTGTGCGTCCACCGACGGCCACGATCAAGTCGCCGGGATGAACCGTTTTTTCGACGCGGTCAACCGGAATCATGGCCGCAGTACCACAGTAAACCAATGGGTTCCCCAGATAACGCTCGTCGAAAAAGACCGCCCCGTTAACCGTGGGGATTCCCATTCGATTGCCGTAGTCTCGAACCCCGGAAACAACCCCCTTCATGACCAGCTTTGGATGCAGCACTCCGGGCGGAAGTGACGCAACGGCAGTGTCGGGTGGAGCAAAGCAGAAGACGTCTGTGTTCAAGATCGGCTTGGCACCCAGGCCGGTACCGAGCGGATCGCGGATCACACCGCCAATACCGGTGTTCGCTCCGCCGTAAGGCTCAATTGCTGACGGGTGATTATGAGTTTCTACCTTGAAGCAGACGTGCTGTTTGTCGTCGAACTTCACGACTCCAGCATTGTCTTTGAATACACTGACGCACCAGTCGTCGGCTCCGAGACGTCGACGGATCTCAACCGTCGCCCCGAAAATCGTCTCTTTCAACATATTTTCGAAGACATGTTCCCCTGATTCGTCCCGATATCGAATACGACCTTTCAGTGTCTTGTGCGAGCAGTGCTCACTCCATGTTTGCGCGACTGTTTCGAGTTCGATGTCTGTCGGATCACGTTGCTGGTCAACCCAATGCTGTTTGATCGTCTGCATCTCGGTCAGACTCAAATAGAGCTGGCCGTACTTGCTGAGATCTTTCAGCGCATTGTCATCCATCGTTCGAATCGGGACCGTCCGCAATTGGAATTTGTAATCCGAACCGGCTCCAATCTTGCTCATCCGAATCGGGCCGGAAATCACTCGTTCGACGGCATCATTGGCCAGGACGCGCTTTGTCACCCGTTCCAGATCACTCGTTGAGACGCTTGGCTCAAACCAGTACTTCCGCACGGTGGCAACGGTATCGACGGTGAACCCCAGGTCAATGAGCGCTTTCTGTGTGCTTGTTGCGACGTTGTCGGTAACACCTGGCTTATACATGACGTTCAGCAAAGTGGCGGATTTCATCGAACTCGAAACCGTCGCTTCGCTTTCCGAGACCTGGCGGATTTCAAAACGCTCAGCCACAGGATCGACGAGCAACATCGAGGCCGCCCGTTTGATGTCTGCAGCGTTCAGCGATGCTCCCTGCAAGAGAAATGACCGGGCACTTTCGACCTGGCTGATCGTCGATGCTCGCAGGTCGTGAGCCTCTTGAACAATTCGCAGACCTTCGCGGTCGATCTCATGAGCAGACGGACGAATTTCGACTTCCCAAAGCATTCGAATTCACTTCCCAAAAATATGCGTGTCTTTCCGAGTGATCCCGGCAAAGTCGTTCAAAACAATTTGCGTTTGACGCGATTGTCGCAATCCCGCGCTCATAGTGCGAGGGTCGCCCGCTTCGATTTACTCGTGAAGGGTCTCATCCAACGACATTCTGAATTGCTGGCCATCCTTCAAAAGCTGTCGGATCTCAATAAGATTATGATTTGCGAGCGCGTTACGATATGCAGTCAGTCGATTCTGCATTTCATCAATGCCATTCACGACTTGATCTGCGTTATTCATCAAGATTCCCGCCCACAAATCGGGATCACCCGCAGCAACGCGCGTGGTATCACGAAACCCGGTTCCCGTCAGCCTGCGATGATCGTCACAGACGGTTGTCGCCAATGCGGCGGCCACCAGATGTGGCAAATGGCTTGTCATCGCCAGTGCGGCATCGTGAGCTACGGGCGACATGCTGATCGTCCGCATTCCGAGTGCACGCCAGAATCGATCAAGGCGAGTGATCGACGGTTCGGGCGTCGACGTGGTCGGTGTCAGAACACAGAGCCGACCTTCGAATAATCTCGCATCAGCAGCCTCAAAACCCTGTCGATGCGAACCGGCAATTGGATGCGAACCAACGAACATCGGGAAGTCCATCAGATCTGAACAGATCGGCCCCTTTACGCTTCCAACGTCGGTGAGTAACAGGCCAGAACCGGGACCTTGAGCGTTGGAATTATCCACAGACATCGAGAGGTCAGCAAATGCGGCCCGGACATCTGATGCGACACGTTCGACGGGAGTGCAGAAAACAACGAGATTTGCACGATCGATAACACTCTTCGTGCTCGTCGTCGCCTCGTCGATGAGTCCAGCGGCAAGAGCAGCCTCGATCCGGGCTTGATCTCGGCCGACACCGATGACCCTGCGAGCAATCTTTCTACGCTTAAGTGCCGCAGCTAAAGACCCGCCAATCATCCCAACGCCGACGATAACGACGGTCTCTTCCAGCGGCGACGAAAACGGAGGTTCGTTCATTGCGACAATACTGTAACAGAAAGTTCTATTTCGAACTTGCCTGTTCCGCAGCGAGTTCCGCCATGCGTTGAGCTGGAACAACTAATCGATCCCAGTTCTTGACCAGATAGTCTGGCGGACCACCCTTGTTCGCGACGTACTGGGCAACCTGAATCGTCGGAATCAGCTCAATCGCATCCCAGGGACAAACGGTCAGCTCGTAAGGGTCAGATTTCTTGGTCGGAATATGAACGCAAACTTCACAACCGACACATCGCTCGACATCAATCTCACACCATGATTGAAGCACGGAGATCGATTCGCCTTTGACTTTGTAAATGCAGTCGACCGGACAGACTTCCAGACAGGCTTCACAGCCGGTGCAATTGTCGGCATTGATGACGGCTACTTCTTTTGGAAGCTTTTTTCGCGAACCCGCTTTGGCCATGACATCCTACCTCGCACTGAGCAGCCAGTCGTGATTGTTTGACTGACATCAAACTCGACTGATCCAAAATTTGAACGGAGCAAACCACAAAAGTCTGATCAAAAACACCTTCGGAAGAAGATGGTTCAACTGCGAGCAAGTATAGTCATTTCTCCCGACAGACGGCGAGTGGTAGATATGAGGATTCTCGACTTTGAAAATTCCGCGAATCTTTCTTCGGGAATCATAAGATTCCGTAATCACCTCGGAACTGGCATCCATCGCCATTGATGCGTGCTGACGGAAAATCTTGCCTAAACCGCGCGACCGTCATTTCATGAACAGGCGAGTTGACCTTGCAGCCAGTCTGTACTCACGGCCCAAACATGCGCGATCCGATAAATTCCTTACGACCGTCAAAACCCGCAAATAAGGAATTTGATCGGGTGACGATGGTGCACATTGCTAACGTTTTGAGTTCCTTTTTTGACTGATTTTTCCGGTTGCATTCAACTTTCGCGTTTTTGGATTCTTCGCACATCATGAGCTTCTTTCCGAGAATTCACCGGAGGTTGACCTGATGTCGTGCTTGGACATTAACTTGCGTCAGTTTTGTTCCAGAAGTCAGTTTATGAATTGGCTTTTCTGGACAATGTCTGCCAATTTGATGACCGGAATCGTGCTGACGTTGACGCTCACTTCAACGTGCCTGGCAATCGATAATCCATTGGTAATACGAAACTTAGGACAACGAAAAGCTTTTCAAACGGCCTTCGACGAGAATTCAGCTTGGCTGAACCGCGAAGACCCCGTTGTCACTCAAATGATACCAACGACGAAACAGTCCTCGTCCGACCCGTTCATCAAGTGGCCTTGGCTGCCACGGCCAGTCGAATCGAAGAGTTCCTCGTTTCTGAAACTCGTCAGCGATGACGGAGACAAGCCGGAGCAGAAAAAGGACGACACGCCGGATAAAAAAGACGACGACAAAAGCGATCAAAAAACTCCGCCGGAACCGGATATTTCAAAACCCGGTGCCGATTTCGGCGATTACCCCAATAGTGCTTACACCTTGCCAAAGGGACGTTCGTATCTTGAAATCGCTCCATTCACCTACCTTGGTAAAGACCGCCACAACCCAGCCTCATACAGCTACAACTATCTTTTCAGATATGGAGTTACGGACGACGTCGAGTTCCGATTAACAGGATCAGGGTTAACAACCGTTTTTGATCCAGGATCGGCAGTCGTCGGCTTTGCACCACTGATCATCGATACCAAGATTCATCTTTGGGACGACCAGATCGACAAACTGATCCCTGCCATGTCATTTGAAGCATTCCTTCAAACCAACCTGGCCAGTCCAACCTTTCAAAGCGGCTTTCAACCGTCGATCAACTTGAACATGGACTTTCCTTTTACAAAGGATACAAATGTCGAAATGACGGTCGGCTATTCAGGGGTCCAGGATTCCATCGCGATTATCGGAGGTGAACGATTCATCCCACGGCTGGGACACAATATCCCGACGCTTTCAAAAGCGAACCTCAACGTGAACCAGCTCTCGTTCCAATGGGCTCTTGAGCAGCAAGTCACCGAGAAATTTCAGGTCTTTCTGCAAGGGTACTACAATGGCGACGTGTTCCGGCAGAGTGCTCAGGGACGGGTCGTCGGTGTCGGATACTTCTACCAGTTTGATAAACGTTCCACGTTTTTCAATTCTTATAATGCGGGACTCGATCCAAGTACCCCGAATTTCTCGTCGCAAGTGGGATTTGCATTTGCCTTCTGAGCTAACATCCCGCTTCATCGTTCGTCTTGCGCCAGCAAGGCCCATATATTTCGTCGTGAAGACATTCGTTACGCCGAAAACCGTGCCACTGCGTGACGGTCTTCCGTCAAGCAGTGCCGAGTTACAAGGCAAACCTTGATTTCAAGACACTGCTTCTCCGATGACTCCGAAGCCGTGGCACCTCAAGTTGAAGACCGAAGAAGAATCCTGACCTTGCCAATGTCGACTACCACATCTGTTGCAAGATTTGAAGTAATTCCTGGTCGCTCACGTCACGAGGGTTCCCGCTCATACTGTTCCCGCGTGAACCGCTGACAAGTGCTGGCAGTTGCTCGATCCCGACGCCGATCTCCCGCAACCGAGGCGGAATACCAACGTCAAGACAAAGTTCAACAATTCGGGAAACAAACGCCTTCGCCAAGTCGGCGTCACTGGAGTGACTGCTGTCGAACAGACGTTCCAACGTAGCGAGTTCCGCTTCCCGGACTGTTAAATTGACTCTTAACGCCGTCGGCAACATCACAGCACAGGCAAGTCCATGGGGAACCCGACAATGAGATCCAAGTGCCGCCGCAACTCCATGAGCCAGCCCAAGCCCGGAGTTTGCCATAGCCAATCCGGACAATAACGCCCCCTGCGACATCGCTTCCCGATTCTCACGCGATGCCCCATCCCCGACCACCACAGGCAAGGCCGGTATCGCAAGCTTCAAACCCGAAAGTGCAAGAGCCTGAGGTATCGGTGCGGCACGCCGTGAAATGTAGCTTTCAATCAGTTGTGTTATCGCGTCCATTCCCGTGTAGGCGGTCGTTTCGCGGGGCAAGCTGACGGTCAATTCGGGATCGATCAGGACAACTCGCGGCACCATCAGATCACTGCGAAGGCTTTTCTTGAACGCAGGCTGATAAGATGAAATGACCGCGTTCTTTGTCACTTCCGTTCCCGTTCCAGACGTTGTTGGAACAGCAATCAGATTCAGCGGGGCCTGGGTGATCTGCAGGCCCCGTCCGACCCCTTCAAGAAAATCAACGACTGACGAACCTTGCTGGTTTCTCACAACGGCGGCGGCGGCTTTGGCCAGATCGATTGTCGAGCCACCTCCAATCGCGACGACGACATCTCGTTCTGTTGGTTCCCGCTTCAAGAATTCTGCCACGAGCAAGTCAACATCAGTGACCTCAGGCTCACGGGAAGCCGCCTCGAATCGTTCCGTTTTTAATCCACATTGATCGAATCCCGCAGCGATCTGCTCGATCACACCGATCCGCTCAAGCGTCCGGCTTCCGGAAACGAGAAACACTCGCGATCCAAGCTTCGTGGCAAGCTTGCCAAGTTCGGATCGACGTCCCCAGCCGAAGACGATTTGCATTGGTGAGAGAAAGTCATAATTCATGATGGCGAAAGGATAGCGAAAATCCGACTGGACGTCTTTCTGACAGGTTGCGAAAGTATTCTGGTAAGTGCAGTCAAACGTGATTCGATCTGTTTACGACCTTTGAGGATTGCGCGATGTCCGCGAAAGTCACCTCGACTTCAAAATCTCTGCTACGCCGTTCCGGCTGGCCTCTGACGATCTTGTTGCTGGTCAGCAGTGTGATCGGTCTCAGCGCGTACGCGCAGTTCAAACGCGTACCAAAAGGGGAAGTCTGGGGATTCAAAGTGATTGCCACCTATCCTCACGACTCTACCGCGTTCACCCAGGGCCTGGTGTTCGTCAAAGGGGCCTTATTAGAAGGGACGGGAAAAAAGGGGGAATCTTCCCTTCGCCTTGTCGACCTGGAAACGGGCAAAGTCGAAAAAATCGCCCCGTTAAACGCCCACTATTTTGGCGAAGGAATCACCCTTCTCGACAATCGCATTTACCAGCTCACCTGGCAGAATCGAATCGGAATCGTTTACGACTTTGAAACGTTCAATGTCGAAAAGACGTTTCAATATTCCGGCGAAGGCTGGGGACTGACAAACGATGGCAAGCGACTGTTGATGAGCGACGGTTCGTCCACGATTCGGTTTCTTGACCCTAACACGTTCGAAGTCGTCAAGCGAATTACGGCCCACGGGACTGATGGCAAAGTCAGCAAGCTCAATGAACTCGAATACGTCAACGACGAGATCTGGGCCAATATCTGGTATGAAGACCGAATTGTTCGACTGTCGCCTCAATCGGGCGAAGTACTCGGCTGGATCGATCTTTCCGGTCTATATCCAAGAAACAAGCGAGATTCCACCGAAGACGTCCTGAACGGAATCGCCTACGACCCCGAGAAAAAACGACTCTTCGTCACTGGCAAGAATTGGCCGAAGTTGTTTGAGATCACCGTCGGACGTAAGTAAACGCCTCGTTACAAAAGTCGGAATCGATGGGACAGCGAGATTCTCGTGTGACAATCCATATGG